>JAQXFM010000027.1 GCA_029250305.1 Candidatus Poseidoniaceae archaeon
CGTCGATTCCTTTCCAGCAGGAGCGGGCGTCGTTGCTGCTGTTCCTGAAAAGGTAGCATCGTAAGCATCGAGGCTTGTGCGGCCAGCTAAGGTATCGCTTGAGGAGGCGCCTTCTGGGCGAAGAAATTCTTCGAACTTCGACATAGCCCCGGAGGTTCGGGCAAGATCCCGGGCTTGGAGAACGTGCGTTCTCGCCTCCCATGCAGGACCGAGAACTTGGCGAGCAATCAACCTCCATGCAGCGGTCTTACCGGCACCTGGCGGGCCTGAAAGAAGAAGGTGAGGGGGATTTGCTTGGACAGCAGTTCGTTCGATGGTCGACTTTACTGCATCAGGAAGCAAGAGTTCGTCAAAGCGAACCGGTGCTTTCGTAACGAGCCAACTGGACATCATATGGCACTGGACGTCAGCGGTCTTTCAACCCTGCGCGTGGCAATGTTCACTCTGCGACGAGGCGCTTGGTACCGTTGCGTCGGAGCTTCATGAAGATTCGAGATCCGCATGCCTTGCAACTGATTCCGTTTCGCTCGCGGTGGAACGATTCGAGGCTTCCACACACTGCACATTTGTAATCGACGAGTTCAACCATAATGTTCGACTCCGTTTCATCCGACCTGCCTCCCTCTCTTGAACCTGTCCGTCGCGAGAACGACAGATTTTGAGCGGGAATGAGGCGCTCAACGAACTTCGTTGGCCATGCCACCGACGAGCGGCGGAACCATTCGAACCTTCAGAACATCGCTGAAGTCCATTTGTGCAATGTCGGCTGCTGCAACCATTGTGTTGTCCACGAAAACCCATGCGCCGTTGCTTTCTGTCGCTTGTTCAGCGATGTCTGCTTGCGTCATTTGAACGGTGGTGTGGCCGGTCGCATCTGCGATCTCAACGGTGAACGTTGGCTCTGCTCCGCCGACAAGACCTGGCATCAACTTGAATTCGTCTGTTGATTGGAACGCCATGGCTTTCAGTTCCTCTGCTGAAACGAGGCGATCGTTAACGAACACCCAGGTTCCTTGGGCACCTGTTGCCTTGGCAACGATCTCCGGTTTGGTCATTTGTGCGACGGTGTGGCCGGTCGCATCTGCTATCTTCACTTGGTACAAAATTTCACTCATGTGTAATCCTCCTTGGGAAGATAGAACCCTTCAGAGTATATGAAGGTGGAAAGGAAAGCCGTCAAACCTTCGCCATGAGCCCCAGACTAAGTGGCGTTGGGGAGATGAACCGTGAGTGCGTTTCATTTTCCATGTCACACCTTCGAACGAGATGCTTCAAGAGGGTCAGTGGGGCCGATCTAGGAAGGAGTCCACGCCTGTACTCGTGGATAACATCAAGCATTTCTTGGCGCTCACTTCTGGTGAGTTTGGAACTGACTCGACCAAGCACACGCTCCATGGCGTGAGCGATCGGTCCTGGTTTTGTTAAGACATCGAGTGATTTTTGGGCGGCCGTCATGTACTGAAGAGCAACGTGGTCTGGGTGTTCTCCTTGTTCGAAAGCATTGGCCAAAAGGCGCCCGAGTTCTCGCTTTGCCTTTGGTGAGCGGCTGAGCAAGAACAATTTGTTGGTGTTGTGGAAGCTCATGATTTTGTCCGCCGTCCAACCGGTGCGTCCTTCTTCCAACCAAAGCGAAAAGAATTCCACTCGCGCTAAGAAGTGTTCTGCTTGGAGTGGATCACTGAGCCGTCCCTCTTCGATTACGGGAATGTGAGGGTTGAGGGTTGTGAACACCAACGCAAAGAGGCCGGTCCCATTTCGAATGGCTTGGGGTTGGTCGTCTCGATACACCCGGACACGCTCCAAACCACAACTCGGTGAGTCTTTTTTGAACACGAATCCACAGATTTCTGCTTTCATGAGTGCATCCGATTGAAGTTCTGCATATTCCAGCATGTCTTGTGTGAAATCATCATCTGTTTTTGGGTTGACAAGGTGGATTTTCCCGTCCCTGTTAACGAGGCGAATGGTTGGGCGTGGCGTCCCCATACCGATGCCGACTTCCGGGCAGACGCCGATCAGGTCGAGGTGATGTGACCATGCACGTGTCAGACTGCGAAACTCTGCACCGTCTCCGTTGTAGCGTACTTTTTCACCTAACAGGCAAGCAGATACGCCGAGCTTTGGCATGTTGGACATGCCAACTCGTTTGTTCATGAGTATATCAAGCGATGTTTTGGCGTTCACAGCCCCAGCCGGACATCTTCTGTGTTGAGTGTGGCGCCCACTCCGAGAATTGAACTCGGGTCGCAGGAATGACAATCCTGCATGATAACCTCTACACCAAGCGGGCCTAAGCAAGTGCTCCGTTACGGAACGGCTATTTAAGCCGCGCCGTGTGGCCCAAATGGGGAGTTATCCGTGGCGGAAAAAAAAACATCTGTAGAACAGACTCGTGAAGAAGAAAAAAATGCACAAGTTGGAAACATGCTTGATGCAGCATTTGGTGGCCTGGGCGACCTTCAAGCGACCACGGAGAGCAATGAACCAGGGGCACAGCAAGAGATCATTCCTGAAGAACAACTCGAGGAGGCATCACCCTCTGAAACCACATCAGAAGCAACCGAGACATCTCCTGGCCCAACAGGCCCTCCGAGCGGCCCTCCATCAGGGCCACCATCAAAGCCTCCGAGTGGTCCACAATCGGGCCCCCCCTCTGGCCCGCCTTCCGGTCCACCTTCGGGTCCACCTTCCGGGCCATCCTCAGACGCCTCTGTCGAGGGACCTGCTGATGTCGCCGAATCGGCGGTTGTCGAGCCAACAGAGCCTGAAAATGATTCTCCAATTATCGAGGAACCAACCGAAGGAGCAACTGAGTCGCCCGACGTCGAACAATCAGTCGAGGTCGAGCAAGTGCTTGACGAACCTGTTCAAATTGAGGCCCCTGTCTCCGAATCACCAGAACCTGAAGTGGTTGTTGAGACCGAAGCAAAATCTGAACCAATTGCCTCAATCGAACCACAAGATCATGCTGTCGCAACACCAACAGGCATGACTTCAGATCGTGCGAACGCAGCGGAGGCGGAAGTTGCCCGTCTGTCTGCAGAGGTGGCACGCCTCCGCCAATCAATGGCCGGCGCGACTGAAGTGATCGAAGAATTGGAAACGCCTCCAATGCCCCCTGCGGTGCTCAAAGACATCGTGATTGCAGCCCACATCGTGAGTGATTTCGCCCGGCTCGCTCGTCAACTCGATCGTGAACAACTAATCCGAGCGACGATGGGTACGATTGCAATGTTACACCCAGATGATACGAGCATCATGATTTCGACGAGAAACATGACCATGCTGCCTCGGTTGGATGAACGTGGATTGTGCGCAGCCCGCCTTGGTGGGCCAGCACCTCAGTTCGCTCCAGAAGATTGGCGCGTCCTCCAAGTGGTCCTTGCATCCGCTAGCCTTGCCACTGGCGGGCCGGCAGCGGTGATTCATTCACATGGAGCATACACGACAGCAGCAAGTTGCGAAAAGGATCTGGTTGTTGTCTCGCCGATAGATGAAATCGGAAAGCGAAGCATTGGCAAGGTTGTCATTGTGGACCCTGATGACGAGAACCCTGATGATTTCCTTCGCCAAATAATGGAAGCCTTGCAACAGGGCGGCATGCGCTGCGTTGTTGTTCGAGGCCGAGGCGCTTACGCTGTTGGGCGGGATCTCGATCAGGCATGGGCAAACGCAGCAATGGTCGAGCATAGCATGCGAATCGTCTTGCTTGCTCGTCAGGCAAACCTGAAAATTTGATTCACTCGTCTGGAAGTTCAACCGATTCCGGAAGCGCCCGAATGTCTGCATTGGTCGCTTTGAGTGTTTGAACCGACTTCCCCAAATCTTCGTTAATTCTCAAATCTTCCAATGTTTTGATTTGACTGTTGAGCATGTTGTACGACCCGACGCTCTTGTTGTAATGGTCGTTCATTTGGCCTAATTTTTGTCCGACCTTCTCGTAGTGTTCACTCCACGTGGCAAAACGCTTGTACAATTCTCGGCAGGCCGCAAGAGCCTCGCGTGTGTTTTCTGCTTGTTCTGACTGGCGCCATTGGAAAGCAATGGTTCGCAGCAATGCCAAGAGCGAGACCGGTGAAGCGATGAGAATATCGTTTTTCATAGCAAATTCGTGCAGGTCTGATTGATTATCAAAGGTCACTGCCAAGAGAGCTTCAGACGGTACAAACATGATCACATGTTCAACGTCGCCGCCAACAGATTCTCTGTACCCCTTTGATTTCAGTTCAGTGACCCTCCCGCGCATAGCTTTTGCATGTTGTGAAATGAGCGCAATCCTGTTTTCTTCATTCTCCTCGCCGATGGCTTCGAGGAAATGCTTCGCTGTTGCTTTGGCGTCGATCGGGATTCTTCCACCTCCTGGGAGGTTTACAATGAAATCTGGGCGCTTACCGTCTTCTTGACCCTCTTGCTCGACATAATCGATGCCTTCCCTAAGTCCGGACATCTCGAATATATTGCCGAGGGAAACCTCTCCCCAGTTTCCACGCGCACCTGAACTCTTGGTCAGCGCCGTTGTCAGATTATTCGCTTCTTTTCCGAGTGCGTCGGTGCGGGTCGAGAGTTGTTCAATGTGACTTTTTATGTCGCCGTATGCCTTAGAGCGCTCATTTTCCATCTTGTTGGTCGCCACCTGAAGAGCGCCAAGTTGTTCCACTATTGGCTTAATCAAATGTTCAATTCCTTCCTTCGTGGAATTAAGTTCGCCGGTACTCTTCTCTCGCTCGACTTGCATTCGTTGTTCTGCGAGTGCGAGGAATTGTTCTGAGTTGCGTTGCATTTGTTTTGCAGAGGCATCGGCAAACCGGCCCTCGAGATCGATCACGGGGCCTGATTGCGTCGCTAGAAGCGTTTCAAAATGGCGTGCTTGTGTTGCCGATTGTTGCTGATTCATGTAGCGGTTGACTGCGAAAAGCGCAACAATGAGTGCGAGAATGAGGAGAAGGTCTGCAGTGAGTTCCATGAGATCGCCATTAGTCCTCTATGGCGACAGATTATCAAGACTCGCTTCACATTTCGACTTGTAAATAGTCGCCTTCGATTCGAGTGTTGTAGATGTGGAGGTCTTTTTGCTTCGACATTTTACCAACGAGTTTTCCATAGGCTGGGAGCAGGGGGAAAGGAGACCATTCCACCAATTTACCATCGCTTAATTCGTGAGTTGTTTGGTGCAGTGGGCAACGTATGCATCCATCTTTGATCTTACCACCGACCGCCAACGGCCAACGCATGTGTCGGCACAAGCCTTCAGTTGCGATGTACGAGCCGCCAATGTGACCAACCATCAGCACCTTACTCCCGATTGTAACCATCTTGGTTTTTTCAGGTCTCAGTTTCTTGAGTTTGATTGCGTTCTTCCAAACCATACCAACACCTCAGTTCCGTACCTTGGCCATGCCGCCGTCTAAGTGGAACACTTGCCCTGTCAAATTGTCGGGTGCATCGCACAGCAACCATCGCATGGTGGAGGCAATTTCTCCTGGCTCATTGATGCGCTTGAGGGGAATCATTCCAACTGCAGCATCACGCATCGCATCGGATTTGAGAATCTGACTCGCTAAGCGTGTCTCTGTCAGCCCCGGTGCGACTGCATTGACTCTAATGCCACGCTGACTGTATGTTGAGGCTGCTGTTCGGACCATCGATTCGATGCCGCCTTTCGCTGCAGCAATGGCTTCGTGGTTGACAAGCCCAAGGGAGGCTGCAACGCTTGAAGTGAACACCAATCGGCCACCTCCGCTACGCAGCATGGTTTTGCAGGCAGTTGAAAGCGTGAGGAAAGCGCTCGAGAGGTTGGTATGGATGACTTCGTTGAATGCATCGAGCTTCACGGCATGGGGTGGGCGAATAAGCAAGGAGCCGACCAAATGAGCGACGCCAGCAATGGATCCATCGCCTCTATCTTTTGCGATTTGAACCGCTTGTTGGACGAGTTCTGTGTCTAATGCATCGCCTTGTATCAATTCTGCACCACGGTCTTGTAATGTTTGACAACGTGCTGAATCACGAGCCAAAAGGGTTACTGCGTGACCGTCATCAAGAAGTGATTCGGCAAGAATGAGGGCTATGTCGCTGCTTCCACCGACGATGAGGTATGATTGTGGCATGAAGCTGAAACATTTCTACGGCCATTTATACCTCTGTTTCGCAGGTGACATTGCGCGTGGTCTCAGAAAACCCGTCGAATTGGTTCTAAATCGACAGCAGGCATATACGCATTTCAGCCCTAGCAAAAATCATGGTTGTGATGAGTGATGTGTGGTGGTTCGTGGGCCTCGGTGTTTGGTCAGCGGTCATTGTGATGGCAATCAAGCCGCTTCATGGATACTTCATGAGCAAGGGCTGTGAAAACATGGTCGCTGTGTACTACAACCGAAAAGTCGCTCACATGCTCGCAGGCGGGGTTCCAATTTTGGCATCCCCGATTGTCTTCACCGACCCAGTGTGGCCATTGCTTGGAGGGTTAATTGGCGCAGCGGTGCTAGCAAGCACGCATCTAATGGACCGACGGTTGTGGTGGATGCAGACAGAACAGAACATGAACGACGCCACGTTTTCACTTATGCTTGGCCTGTCTGTTTTCGCCTTGTGGACATACTCAGGTGAGCCTTGGTTAGCCGTTTTACCAGCCTTTTTCATGGCCTTTGGAGACGGTGTCACCGGAATCATTCGGAACAAAATGTTTGCCAAGAGGACAAAAAGCGCCTGGGGAAACTTAGGCATGGCCATTGTTTGCCTGCCCGCAGGTTACCTGATCGGCGCATCGCTGTCTCCGGCCATTCCACTGTGGGGCACGATTTCAGGAGCGGTTGCTTCGTTTGTTGAACGGTATGAGTTTGGTCCGATTGACGACAATGTACTGATCGTTGTGGCATCGAGCATTGTTCTCTTGCTTGGGCTTGCGGTTGGCCCGTTGTAAGACTCAATTAATGATTTTCAACACTGTGAATTGCTTGCCATCATGCCCCCACTCGACAAGGCCAGGTTCCAAGAAATGGAAGTACTTAGTGCCAAAATCAACGCCAAAATCTGGATGAGGGCTTTCAAGTTGAAGCACCAAACGGGTGCTGTAACCGCCCATGGCGCCAACTGCCGCTGTACCTTCGATGCCGTCGATAAGGACAGGGTGAAAGGCCGAAAGGCGGGGGGCCCGGGGGGTGTTCATTCGGTGGTCGTCAACCTCCAATTGGAGGCTCTCTTCTGTTGCTGGAATTGTCTCTTTT
>JAQXFM010000038.1 GCA_029250305.1 Candidatus Poseidoniaceae archaeon
CACGCCATGGGCACAATGGGTTTCCCAAGCCCTTCCGCTCCTCGCATGCGTCGATGCGTCTGGAACCCTCCAAGAAGTTCTCCTCGACGAGATGATTGAATACGGATCTGGCACCGCTGATGAAGTAGCTGATGGCGACTTTGCCCCAGGCGTGGTTGTCAAAGAAGACCTTTCAATCACGCTCTCGCTGTTCCGTTACTGCCCAAGCGCAAACGAATCGGGATGGGACACCATCGCATGCGCTGTACCAGGTCACGCCACCGTGGAAGATCTTCTTGTTGCGATTCAACAAGACGTTGACGGCAGCTTTGCATTCCGTCGTGGAAACGGCAATGGTTCGCCTACCTCCGGCGTTCGTGTGAACGGACGTGTGGTTCTTGCCGACCTAGCAAACATCAGCGAACTCGTTGGCGAAGGCGGTCAACTCAAGGTTGAACCACTTCCGGGTTACCCAGTCATTCGAGACTTGATTGTCGATTATTCAGCCTTCGAGTCGAACCGAAGTAAAAGCAAACCATGGCTCCGTGCAGATCCACGTGAAGGTGCAACCCTTCTCAACGGGAGCCCAATGGGAACCATGGACTCTCCAACTGCTGCCACCCTCCACGCCATGACCGATGTATCATCCTACCAACTCTTGCACGCAATGTCGGACACAGTTCCGTTCAATGCAGCCTACCAAGGACCAGCAGTGCTCCTCCAACACTGGACCCGCTCCCTCGACCCTCGAACCGGCGATGAACAACGGGCGTCGCTTGTCAAGATGCTCGACGGCGAAGATGGGGTTTGGGCTGAAGCAGACATGGCATCCATCGCTCGATACGGGGCGGAAGGACGCACGGCTTCCAAAGCACTCAATTCCGCCCGAAGCCACCTCCTCAACACCACCAACTACACCGGTCCTCACGGACGCTTGGTCAAGTGGTATGGACGCAGTGTGAAGTGGAGTGGCAACGTCAATGAAACCACGCTTTACCGACAAGTCTTGGGACCCATTGGCCTCCTGAGCAACATCTTCGATGGTGTATCAGCGCGAATGTTCCTTGGATTCACCCGAACAGGTGCTCCACCAATCCGCAGCCTTCAAGCATTGGTTGCACCTCCTGCTGGTGTCGGAAAGATTCCAAACATGATCAACCGTAAGGTCGAGGCCCACCACGAAGTTGTGAGTCTGTTCAATGAGATTGACCAGAGGTTCTGAGGTGTTCTTATGGCTGTGAAAATTGCATACTACCCAGGAAACACCGCCCGCGCAGCCTCTTCCGAAGTTGAAGATTGCATCCAACCCCTCTGCAAAACATTGGGCGTTCAACTGATTGAGATTCCAAAAGCGTCGAGCGATGGTGGCAACATCATCAAGCAATCCTCGCCAAAACTCCAGCACGCACTCGTGGCTCGAAACCTTGCACTCGCTGAAGCGAAAGGCGTTGATGTCATGACCACATGTGCCACAAGTTACGGCATCATGTGCGATACTGTGGATGAATTCCAAGAAGATGCTGGATTCGCGAACAACATCAACAACCTCGTGGCCCGCTCAACAGGCATTGAGTATGCTGGCGAATCTTCACCCCGT
>JAQXFM010000046.1 GCA_029250305.1 Candidatus Poseidoniaceae archaeon
CCGGGGTCCAGGGATCCGAAGCCCCTGATGCTATCCGCTACACCATACCTCCATGCTGCTTTCAAACAGCGATGATGCACATTCAATGTCTGCAAAAAGCGATAACGCCCTTGCAAGAGTTGCATGTGCAGTCTTCACTGCCAAACCCAGATCAGTCGCACTAACTGCGATGACGGAGGGTCCGCATCAACGAAAATAGAATGTTGAATTTTGGTCCCCTCATACTTGCTCACCTGTTCCGGTACATTTCACCATAAGCGGACCTCCCATAAAAAACCTTCGGTCAGTGAAGCCTTTTCTGAGCAGAATCTACTCCTGTGCACCCAGAAAGTAACATTACCGCGCCCGCGTGCGAGGCATACATAGGGGAAAATATCAATCCTAAATTCAAGAATGAATCTTTGATTCAACTTGGTGCGAAGGTTGTGGCGGTATCGCCAGCAACCCACTGCTTGTGCTTCTTCATGCACACTTTGAACGCCTCACTCTCGAGGTTTTTCGCCAGCCATTCAAGCACATGACTCCAAAGTTGCACATCAAACCAATCTCGATCATGATTTGCAAATTGCCTCACAAATGGGAACAATGCATCGCTCAAGGCCTCACTGATACCCGGCTCGCTCGCCAACCTTTCATCCAAATCCATGAGGTACAACGAGGCCGCCGTCCGGTGTTCAACTTCATCGATGTCTTCGTAACGATTGGGATATTTGTAACGATCAAGATGGAACTTGAATTCATCATCGTTGCGTGAAACCCAATGCTGTTCTTCTTCTGACAGCGTCCAGTCCAAGACATGCTGCATGATTTCGAGGCTCTCCTCGATGACGGTTCCATCAGCCAACAACAGGACTGGAACAGTGCCTTTAGGTGAAATTTCCATCATATGTTCAGGCCGGTCCCGAAGGATCACTTCCCTTAATTCGACTTGGAACTGAGCGCGGACGATGGACATGCGGGCGCGCATTGCGTATGGGCACCTGCGAAATGAGTAGAGAATGGGAAACGCCATCGTGTGGCCTCCTTCTTCACTCTGGCGGGATTGGTGGTGCGTAGCCACCTTTCACCGCTTCTTCCACAATGGCGACATCGGAGTCAACCATCATTTGCACGAGTTCCTCAAAGGAGGTACCTGGAACCCAACCGAGTTCCTTCTCAGCAAGAGCTGGGTCGCCAATCAGCAAATCAACTTCTGCTGGGCGGAAGAACTTCGGGTTGGTACGAACACGAATCGTACCGTCTTGATCGGTGGCGATGGTGTCAACGCCTTCACCGGACCAAGCGAGGGTCATGCCAACATGGCTGAAGGCGAGGGTGATCATGTCACGAACGCTGTGCGTGCGTCCTGTTGCGACGACATAGTCGCCAGGCGTTTCTTGTTGAAGCATGCGCCATTGCATCTCCACATAGTCCCCAGCAAAGCCCCAATCGCGCTTTGCATCGACGTTGCCGATCCATAGGCATTCATCGAAGCCCTTTGCGATTCGAGCTGCTGTCATCGTCACCTTGCGGGTCACGAATTCAAGGCCGCGGCGTGGGCTTTCGTGGTTGAAGAGGATTCCAGTGCAGGCGAACATGTCGTAGGACTCACGGTAGTTTCGGGTGATTTCGAAAGCGAACACCTTGGCGCATCCATACGGTGAGCGAGGATGGAAGGGTGTGGCTTCTGTTTGAGGAACATCGCGCACCTTGCCATATTGTTCTGAAGAACCGGCTTGATAGAAGCGGCAATGCGGAGCGTGCTTGCGAATCGCTTCAAGGCA
>JAQXFM010000060.1 GCA_029250305.1 Candidatus Poseidoniaceae archaeon
AAGGCAAAGCACCACTCGTGATGCTCCAATCTTTGTTGGCTGCAGAGCAGCGTAAAATGGGCCTTGACGAAGGTGAGCAGCCTGGAGCTGAATTGCTTGCAGCTGTCAAAACTGCTGAAGAAGCAAACCTCGAGGTCGCGCTCATCGATCGTGATATTCAAACCACGCTGCGAAGGGCTTGGAAACGGATGAAATTCTTTGAGAAGGTCAAGATTCTTTGGTCACTTCTTGGCGAGGATGAGGATGAGGATGCACCTGAAGTATCACAACTGCTTGAGGATCAAGATTTGTTGACCTCTCTGATGGAGGAACTCAAGACCTTTTCACCGGGTGCTGGAGCGGTTCTTATCGATGAACGTGATGCCTACCTCGCTGGGAAAATCGCTGCGCTGGAAAAAAGCAGCGACCTGCGAATCCTCGCTGTTGTTGGCGCTGGCCATCTCAAGGGCATTGAAGCCCATTTGAATGAATCCACTCAGCCTAAGGAAGCCGAACTCAAGGAACTTGAAGTGTTGCCAAAACGCGGTCGTTTTGCCAAAGCCATTCCATGGATTCTTCCCGTTCTAGTGATGGGAATGGTGGCATACTTTGCTTCTCAAGGCGATGCTGAAGATTTGTTGACTCTTTTCACTGTGTGGACGGCTGCCAACGCGGTGTTTGCAGCCCTTGGTTGTATTCTCGCTCGTGGCCACCCACTTGCAATCCTCACTGCCGCACTTGCTTCACCGATCACTTCGCTGAATCCAACGCTTGCAGCAGGTTGGTTTGCTGGCTATGTGCAATTGAAACTCAGGGAGCCAACAGCCGAAGATTTGCAGAATTTCCTGAAAATGGATGACTTAGGGGCGTTCTGGTCGAATCGGGCCGGACGAGTTTTGCTGGTTACGGCTCTGACAAACCTTGGGAGCATGGCCGGTGCTTGGGTTGCAGCGGCTGGTTATCTCGGCGGATTAGGCAGTTAAGCAAGTGTATCAAGCACATTCAACATGTCGACATGCTCACTGACATCGTGGACACGCAACAAGTCAATTCCTTCATAATGCGCAAGTGCGGCGACAGCAAGCGTACCTGCTAAACGGTCGCTTGTCCTCGAACGCCCAGTTAATTCACCAATCATTGATTTTCTTGAGACACCCCACAACACAGCAAACCCTTCAATGCCTCGAAGCTGGTTATGATTCTGCAACAACTCGATGTTATGATCAATTGTTTTCCCAAACCCGATTCCCGGGTCAAGGACAATCAATTCCTCGGGGTGGCCTGCTGATTTGAGCGCCCGTGCCGTTTCAAGTAATTGTTCACTTACTTCCTGTGAGCAATTCGAATATGATGGTGTTTCTTGCATGGTTCCGGGTTCGCCCTGCATGTGCATTATGCAAACCCCACACTTTGCTTGGAGGACAAGTTCGACCATACGAGGGTCGCGAAGACCTGAGACGTCATTGATCAAATCAGCACCGGCTTCGATGGCCGCTCGTGCCACATCTGCTCGTCTCGTGTCGATTGAAATTAATCCGAAGGGATTGGCTTCCCTGAGCCCTTGAATCACCGGAACGACGCGTTCGATCTCCTCTTCTGGCAAGACGGGTTCTGCTCCAGGGCGAGTTGATTCACCCCCAATGTCAAGCCACTTCGCTCCATTCTCCCACATTGCCAAGCCGGTTTGAATCGCCTGTTCTGTGCTGGCCAAGCGACTTGCTTCATGGAAGGAGTCTGGCGTGATATTGAGCACGCCCATGACGTGGTAGCCACTGCCTTCCGTTCGACGCAATCCCTCC
>JAQXFM010000083.1 GCA_029250305.1 Candidatus Poseidoniaceae archaeon
GTCAAACGCTCATCGCTCATGACCGGCTATCTTGCTGCACCTCTGGTGATTGGTGGAATCGGTTGTGCCCTTGGAGCGTTCGTTGGGCCTGTGGGCATGAATGGGATGTTGGATTTCTACCAAGATTTGGTTGGCGTACCTATCGTTGAACGAACAGTTCCGTCCTCAATTATTGTATCAGTTGTAAGTTCCACCATGATTGTCGTGTTCTTCTCGGGTGCTTTCCCAGCATGGAAGGCAAGCCGCCTTGATCCTTTGGCGGTTCTTAGCGGTCAAAGTGAAATGCGAGTTGGCTCAAACCTCCTTCGAAAATTGACGTCATGGATGCCAACAACGCTCGGTCTCTCGATCCGGTCAAGCATGCGTAAACCGATTCGACTCAGCATGACTTTTGTGGCTGTCGGAATCTCATTGATGCTCTTCGGCTCGATTCAAATGATGTCTGCTGGACTCCAAGATACAATGGTCGCAGGTCTTGAAGACGATCAGACATGGGATGCACAAGTCTACATTATGCCTGAGGCAGAAGGTCCAGTCGTTGATTGGGCAAACAACAATTCAGCCTCGTATGAGATGATCATTGAGATGCCACTTGGTTCAGTGGCAGATGGCGACGGAATTGAACGAGTGTTCACGCTTGTTGGCCTCGACTCATTCGATGAAGGCATGCGTTCAGTTTCTGTTCTGGAAGGCAATACTCCGGCCGCAAAATCTGCAATTATGCAAGTTATGATGGATGAAGGGAGCATGAACTTCCTTGACTGGAAGGTCGGTGAACTGCACACAGTGAACATCAACGGAGCGGAACAAGATGTGGAAATTGTTGGAACTTCAGCAGCAGAATTGGCCCGTACCATGTACTTCATTCGAGATGATTTGAGTGGTATCCTTGGTGTCAACGCCACTTCGATTTATCTTGAATTCCCGTTCGGGGTTGCAGTTGATTCTGCTTTAGGTGAAGTTTCAGCAGGAATTGTTGAGCGGCAAACGCTCCTCAATGGAATCAACAGCTTGCTTGATCAACAGACCCAAATCTTCCAGACAATGATGTATCTGGGGCTTCTTTTCACGGTCGTTGTCATGTTCAATACCATGATCATGAACGTGGCAGAGCGCGACTTTGAATTGGCAACACTCCGGGTTCTTGGTGCGTCGACACGCAGTCTTGGGACGATGCTTTTGTTTGAGAGCCTCTTGATTGGCATCATCGGCGGAATTGTCGGCGTCCTGTTTGCATACGGTGGGGCCGTTGGACTTGCTGCCTCGTTTTCTTCGTGGCAGTTCTTCGTTCCAGTAACAATTGTCCCGAGTGTGGCATGGCAACTCATGTCTGGAGTGATTCTCATCGCTGTAGCAATGACACCATTCGGCGTATGGCGTCTTCGTAAAATGGACTTGGTGGAAAAAGTCAAGGATTTGTCTGCTTGAAACGTTTCCATTCAACCGATGCTACAATAGACGAGTTCTGCTTAGGCTCTCTCAATGGACCCTCAATCAATTGGGATGTTGGCTGTGTTCGGCGGTGGTTTCACCGTTGGTCTTTGGTACATCGTAACCCGGAATGAGGCCCAATTGAACATGCGTCATGGGATGAGTCCAGAGGGGCTCCGGTACAACAGTGGTCAACCTGGTTTTGGTAACGCAAAGCAACAACTCAATGCCAAATTGGCCGTCGTTGAAGAACGCCGAAGAGCACGAGAACTCGCTCGTGGTCGGCTTGCTCAATTAGAAGCAGAACAGAACGTCAAGAAGCAGGCTGCCGAGCGCGCAGCCCGCCAAACTGCAGAGCAGGCACGGGAGGCTGAACGCCTCCGTCTTGCTGCAATTGCAGAGGCACAAGCAGAAGCAGAAGCAGCCGCCCGTCAAGCAGAAGATGAAGCCGAACGAAGGCGCAGGGAGCGCGAAGAAGCCCGTCTGGCTGAAGCTCGAAACGCTCAACTGGCCGAACTTGAATCACAACGCCAATCAGAACTCGAAGCTGCCGAAGCGGCAAGGCTTGCTGAAATTAATGCAGCACGGGAAGCAGAAGCCGTCCAATCCAAGCAAGCAGCAAAGGCTGCCATGAAGGAACTCAAGGAGCGACTTGAGCGTGAAGGTGCCCGATCCTCTGACGTTCAGGTTTCGTTGATGTGGAACAACTTCAATGATTTGGATTTGCACATCGTTTGTCCATCAGGTGAGCGAATTCACGGTGGAAATAAAATTTCGAAATGCGGTGGCGAACTGGACGTTGACGCCAACGTACGTCCAGAGAGTAAGAAACCTGTCGAGAATGTCTACTGGCCGGAAGGGACCGCTCCTGCAGGACAATACCAAGTGTATGTCCATCACTACAAGAAGCACAAGAAGCGACGCTCCAAGGACCCAACAAAGTTCCAACTCATTGTGAATTCAGTTGGTGATGTCATGGAATACAAAGCTGCTCTCACTCATGGCGACCCAATCATGCTCGTTGCTACCTTTGAAGTGCCGAGCATGGCGGAACGACGTCGTGCCAAGAAGGAACTCAAAGACCGCCTTGCGGCACTTGAACGCGGCGAAGATCCCGATTCTATGACAGAACTTCCTCCTGAGGAAACTTCCACTGCCACACAGGACACGGGTGGCTTGATTGATGAACTGAATGAACGGCTTGAGCGCGAAGGCGCTGAATCAACCTTTGAGGGCTCGGAGGGCGCAGACCTCCCGAGTGCGCCTGACTTGGATGAATTGAGCGAGAACCAGTCCAGCACTGATTGAGCTAATCGCACCGATACCGGTGCCAACTCTTCAAAACGGCCTCAGTCAAAACGAGGTCAATCTCTGTGCTTTGAGCACATGGTTGGTTGTCTGCTCAAGACAGAATGTCATGCAGCCGATCGGTGTCCGCTGCCTTTCGAATCGAGCGAGCAATACGTCGGCCAGTTGACATACGTGTTTCGTTGATGTCGGAATAAGGAGAGCCGCCAACAAACGGATTTGAGCCTGCCACAATTCGAGCACTGATTTCAAAGACCTTGAACTCAAGTTGGTCGGTGACGATGGTTTCAAGACAAAATGGGCCAAGCATGCCTCTGCTGTCTTCTTCCAGTTCAAACGAAGCAGCAACGGTTCCTTCTGCCATTTCAAAGGCTCTCGGTAGCAGTGATTCACGAATCACAACCGGTTGGTTCCCTGTGACCACAAAGGAAGGCTCCAAGGCCATTTCACGGAGGTCACGCAGCGAACCAAGTTTGTAGAATTCGTCGACGTTTGATTCGTCACGCCGGTCCATTGACATCAATTCAAGGCGGCCAAGGTTCTTGCCAGCGTTCTTCCCTCTTCCTTGCACTTGGTACCCATCTTCTGCAGTTGGGTCAAAGAAAAAGTGGAGGTAGTACCGGCATCCGAGAACATATTCCTGAATTGTGAATTCCTCTTCGATGTCGACATTTCGCCTAAAGTCTCGGTAATCCCTTGCGATGAAGTAACCACGCCCGCCCTTGGCTCCAGCGTACTTGACGATGACAGGTCCATCGATATCGTGAGGGTCCTCGAGGACTCGAGGCATTGTGCAGCCGCCGCTTTCAAGCCACTGTCGTTGCCGTGCCCTGCTGCTTTCCCAGTGGAGAATCCCACGGTTTCCGAATGTTGGAACTTCCAATGCTCTGAAGTTAGAGGACCCCAAATATTCGACGAGCGAACCGTGTGGAATAATGACAACATTGCGCTCTCTGAACCACTCAGCGTGATCGAGCATCTCTCTGTAATTTTCCAGCATGAGCCATTCGTCAGGTTCAGCACCGGGGAATGCTTTGTAGAAGCGTCGTCGGTTTTCTCCAACTGCAATTCCAAGAGTTTTGAATCCCTCCATCCGAGCGCCATGGAGGATTTGAAGCGATGAGTGGGAGGCAACAACACCGATGACGATGTTGTCTGCATCATAGTCTGCGAGCCAATGCTTCAGTGTTTCAGCGTCTACGACCATGTCGAGGGGTTCCGTATTTGCTCTATGAGGGTTATGATGAAACATGCTGATTCTAAGCAGAAAAAAAACCAATTCTTTTCGCCGAGAGCGTCGCAACAACGACAAACCCTCTGCTCAAGGGCTGGTCAATGATTTGGTACCAAGTTTCGCTTCGAGTTCTTCTTTCAGGAGGGATCGTTGTGGCAGCAAGTGAACTTGCAAAACGTAGCAGTGTGGTAGGCGCTTTGCTCATCTCACTCCCTTTGGCTTCGATGATGACTTTGATGTGGTTGCACCATGACGGCCAAGATGCAGAACAGCTTGCGTTGTTTTCAAAGGAAGTGCTTTGGCTTGTGATCCCATCGCTTGCCTTCTTCTTGACGCTGCCATTGCTTTTGAATAACGGCTTGGATTTCATACCCGCAATCTTGCTTTCTTCAATTTTCACTGCCGCCTGTTACGCTGCAAGTCTGTATGCCCTCTCCGTTGGTTTGGCAACTGGCTGATGGCACGAAACCAATGGTGATTTCACTCGGATGCAGTGAAGGCTTCAAGGGCTTGATTTGAATGTCCACACATGGCCGAAGGAACACCCTCGCATCGAATGACCTACGGCGGCTACTTGCGATTGGATGAGCTCCTCGAACTTCAAGACGGGCCGGAAGGCTACTCGCCAGCTCCATGCAATGACGAACAACACTTTGTCATCACGCACCAAGCGTTTGAACTGTGGTTCAAGATGATCCTGAGAGAACTCAAGGAAGTCCATGCGCTTCTCAATGTAGGCCGCGTCGAAGAAAAATCGTTGCCTATTCTGGTCCACCATCTAGATCGTGTGACCGAAATTTTCCGTCTTCTTTCCAATCAGTGGAAGGTAATGGAGACTCTTTCTCCTCAAGACTTCCTTGCGTTTAGGGATAAATTGGGCACCTCTTCTGGCTTTGAATCCTGGCAGATGAGGGAACTTGAAGTTCTCTTGGGCCTTGCGAATGAGCAACGGATGGGCGGAATGGACCCCCTCGAACACATGAGGAAACTCGCCCGAGAAGGAAAGATCAGCCAAAAGGTTCTCTCCAACTTTGAAGCCACTTCACAAGCCCCCTCACTCAATGATGCGTTGATGTCGTGGCTCGAGCGAACACCAATCAACGGGTCGCTCCAAGGCAATGATGGCGATGAAGAGGTCATCGCCGAGTTTGTCGAAGGGCATCTTGGTGCAATGAAAAGGCACGGCGAGAAAGTCATTGCCCACATCGTCGCCATCGGGCACGGGCAAGAAGAGCAAGTGCGGCCTCGAATCGAGGGCGCTTACCACCAGGCTGAATCCTTCCTCAAGCCAGAAGGTGCAGTCTCACGCGCACGAGCAGGGCTCCTGTACATCGAATCATACCCCGAATTGCCTCTGCTTGCTTGGCCGAGGCGCCTCATTGATTCCTTCGTTGGGCTTGAACAGAGCATGATTTTGTTCCGCTCAGCACACGCTCGCATGGTTGAACGTATGATTGGCCGCCGTATGGGGACTGGAGGTTCAAGCGGTGTCGATTATCTTGATGCAACCACGAAATACCGAATTTTTGTCGATTTGTGGGCCGTTCGCACAATGCTTGTCAAGCGAGATGCCCTTGACGATGTGAAACAACCCGATCTCTACGGGTTTGCAATCGATGACTGAATTCAATCCAAGTGTGGATCGATGTCGATTGGGATCAACTCGTGCTCGTATTCATACAGAGCAATCTTGAGTGGATCGAGGACGAAGCGAACGGACGCTTCTTCAAGTCCGTAGAGCGAAACGAGTTCTTCACGGAACGCTTCACGAAGGACTTCTTCGTTGGCGTAAAGTGGTGCGCCCATTCCAATTTGGAGTGCTCGCGCACCGATAATTCGAGCTCGTTCGAAGCGGGTATGGAGTCGTGCTGGCTTGACCATATGAGATGCACCTGCGACAGTGTCGCATTTTGCCGACTTGCCTACTGTTCTTGAAAGTAACCCAAGCGATGCCCCGCTTAATCAGGCCTCTTCATCCTTGCCGGACGGGGTCGATTGTTGGCCAACGGCGTCCTTCCACATCGCAAATGCAGGAAGTAAAAGGAAGACGAGAACGATGGTCACGCCCATGACGAGCATTCCGTTCGAGTCACGGTTGATCGTCGACAGAACCCCATCGTCCACATTCTCGTTCAAGTCAAGACCAACGGCGGGCGTTTCTGATTTGACCGTCAAGTTACGAACACCGTCCCGTTCGAGCATGACTACAAGGCCCGTGCCGTTCATTTCAATCAGTTCTGTAATGTCCCCTTGCTCGTCTGTGGCGTTGAAATGGAGGGCAGCAATCACCAAGTTACTGTGGTTGTAAGGTTCGGTTTCATGAGCGACGGTGTCGAGCCTCCAAACCGTCACAGTCCCTTGCTCAGTGGTGTTCCACGACAACGTCCCGTTCGAATAGGAGGTGTTGTTGAGTCCCTGAAACACAGCGGTGCTGTTGCTCATGACCTCGCCTAAATCTTGAGCTTGGCTCGTTCCGGTGAGTAGGCCATCCCCGT
>JAQXFM010000116.1 GCA_029250305.1 Candidatus Poseidoniaceae archaeon
GATGCTGAATTGATGCAGTAACGCATACCCCCATGTTGTCGCGGGCCGTCGTTGAAGATGTGTCCTAAGTGTGCAGCACATTTCGAACATCGCACTTCCGTGCGAAGCATGCCGTGAGAACGGTCCTCGATGTGTTCGATGCCCGCTCGAACATGTTCGGAATGGAACGACGGCCAACCGCACCCAGAATCAAACTTCATTTCAGAGGTAAACAAAAGATGAGCACAACAGATGCACCTGTAGGTTCCAGTGCGCTTTTCATCCCAATAAATGCCAGTGAAGGCTTGTTCTGTACCACTTTCACGCGCCACATAATACTGCAAATCTGAAAGTTTCTCTTTGTAGTATGCATCCTTATGTTGTCGTTCGGTTTCAAGGGCTGCTTCAAGAACGACCGACCAAGGTTCTGTGTATTCAATTGGGTCGACCAAGTCAAGGGCATGGAAAGCCAAGATCCGTTCAACATCCGAACCACTTCGACCAGAACTTCGCCCTTGCACGTCTGGATTGTAGGAGGTGATGGTGTTGGCAAAAATTTTGTCGAAATTTAGACCTGTGGAATCACAGGCGTTTAATGCGTCTTTGAGAATTGTGATTTTATCGCCTTCGAGGTAGGGGAGAAAGAATGAAATTCGCTCGCTGTCCCAATTTCCAATTGTGAATGCATGATCGAGTGCCTGATAGAATTCTGGCCTACAGTCGGGGTAAATGGCATGATCGCCGGAGTGGACGCCAAGTGCAATCGAAACATCAGACCCTTCTCGTTCTGAGACCGATAGAGCATAGCCATAGAGAATTGAAGCAAAAATGGCATTGCGATTAGGGACCACTGTTGCCTTCATTTGTTCTTCTTCATAATGACCCTCAGGTATACTTTTCTCATCATTGATGAGTGCGGATTCAAACAGCGACATTGCCCCTGTTAAATCGACGATTTTTTGTCCGACTTCATAGCCTTTGGAACGAAGGTATTCGATGTTCTTTGTCGCACGTTCGACCTCGATGTCATGCTTTTGACCATAGTGATAGGATACACAACTGACCTTGACGCCATTAGCCAATAAGCGAACCAACAACGAGGTCGAATCCATCCCGCCTGAGAGTGCCATTACGGCTCGTTGTACCATCAGTCCACCCCCATCCACTTGTGGGTTTGAAGGCTGAGGCGCCAACCCAAGTTGGTTTTCACAATGGCTTCGGTTTCTGCGAAGTTCTTACCGTTCCATTCAATCGACTCTGCATCCATGTAGCACGGTTGCAGGAATGCATGTTTGAACCCTTGTCGTAGGTCATCGTACATTGTCAGATCTTGACCAACATACACGCACTTCAATTCATCACCCGTACGTTGCTTGATTTTGACATCGGGATACATTTGATCCTTCGGAGAGACGCACACCCAATCAAGAAGTCCATCTGGGATTTCGATTGTCCCGTTCGTCTCGACTGATAGGTTGTAGCCGCGCCCCTTGAGAAGGCGGTGAAGTGGCCACAGGTCATGCAACATCGGCTCCCCGCCTGTGAAGATGATTCGTTTGCAATCATACTTCATGACCTCGGCAAGGATGTCGAGCGCCGTTAATGTAGAATATGTGAGAAAATCAGTATCGCACCATTCACATCGGAGGTTGCATGTTCCGAGGCGAATGAACACATGTGGGATACCTGCATGGAATGCTTCGCCTTGGACGGAATGAAAAATCTCGACAATTGGGTACTCTTTTGCTAAATCAGCAGGGTCATCTACGGGCTTGTCCCCGGCAATGGCGCACGATGCAAATTCAGCCATCCTAGCACCTCAGAGGGGACGGGATTGGATGAGTTGCATCAATTCCTGACGTGCTTCAGGCTTTTCAAAGAAAACGCCTCGCATGGCGGAAGTGGTCATGATGGAGTTTTGCTTTCGAACACCACGGCAACGCATGCATCCGTGTGATGCTTCGATGATGACCGCAGCACCAAGTGGGTTGAGAAATGATTCGAGATCATCAGCGACGCCTTTCGTAATTCGCTCTTGATTCTGTAACTTGCGGGCGTGCATGTCGACGATACGAGCCAATTTAGAGATTCCAACGATTCTGTCCACGGGGATGTAAGCAACATGCGCTCGTCCGCTGAACGGCTGAAGGTGATGCTCACATGTTGAGTGAAATTCGATGTCACGAAGCAGAACGATACCGTCGTACCCTTCTCCGTTGAACGTTGAATCCAAGATCTCAGCTGCATTGAGGTTGTACCCTTCAAATATTTCTTGCCAAGAATCAATCACACGTTTTGGTGTTTTACTCAATCCCTCTCGGTCAGGGTCGTTCTCGAGGTACGCCAACAGAGTGTGCACTGCTTGTTCTGCTTCATTTTGTGTGACCATTTTTACACCTGCCTTCCATGTCGTGCATCAATTTCATCCAATTGGTCCAAGAGTTTTCTGCAAGCAGTACGAACTGCATCAGCCAAGCTGACGAATTTATGCTCGTCTCCGACGTGCTTGCGCAAATCTTCAACTAACTCTGCCGGCATGTCTAACGAGATTTTTGGCACGAATTGCTGTTGAACCGCCTGCATATAAGTATTCGTATGGTATTACCCTACTATTATATCCGGCGTTGCTTGATTGGTCAAGAACAATGCTCATTCATCACTGTCCGAGCGAATGTTCAAGGCATTCCGTATGTGACCCAAGGCTGATGACAG
>JAQXFM010000094.1 GCA_029250305.1 Candidatus Poseidoniaceae archaeon
AACCGATTCGTGGGCCTGCCTGCCATCCATGAATTCCGAAGGGCTGCGAAGGCGATGGGTGAACGCCATCCTAAACCCGCATATGTTCGTGAATTGGTTGAGAACCAACGCACGACAAACCCCGAAAGCAAGATGTTGATTTTCACCGAATACAGAGACACGGTCGATCACCTCGTTGAATCATTGGCCACAATCCCCGGCATCCAAGTTGACAAATTTATTGGCCAATCTGGCAAAGGAAAGCGGAAAGGCATGACACAACGGCAGCAATTAGCCCAATTGAACCGGTTTAGAGAAGGTGAACTCAATGTGTTGGTCGCCACCTCCGTTGGCGAAGAAGGCCTCGATGTGCCTGCTGCCGATTTGGTGATTTTGTACGAACCAGTCGCAAGCGCAATTCGAGCCATACAGCGACGCGGTCGCACAGCTCGCCAACGTGATGGAAGCGTTCACACCCTCATCGCCGTGGGAAGCAGGGACGAATACGTCAACACTGCTGCTGTGCGCAGGGAAGCCAAGATGTACACTTTGCTTCAACGAATCCACGATCGAGGTCGACTTCCGAGAAGGCCCCCGCCACCCGCAGATGTTCTTGCCGCTTTCAGCGTCCAACATGAAGGCACTACGTTGGCGCCACAGGAATTCATTCAGCGGGAAACTGAAAAATACGCACCTGAAGAAGTCGAAGAAGAACCCCCGACCAATTCTATAGAACAGGGTGAAAAGAAGGTGAAACGAGAACCGCCGACCCTCCATCCAGCCGATCGAAGGCCTCGACAGCAATTGGGATTGGATCAATTCATGAGCCAGGAGCCAACCCAGGTAATCGAGGAAAAAGAACAATCAGTTCAGTCAGCTGAACCTCAGGCATCGACTTCCGAGCCGGTCCTCGATGGCTTTGCACACCGGCAAAGAGAGCAACTTACAGCTGCTGCTGCCTCAGCAAGCATCACTGAACTGCAAGGTAAGAACGCTCAAGCATCCATTATCCTCGACCACAGAGAATCAAAGTCAACGCTCGCACCCTACATCAAAAGCATGGGAGCAAGTGTGATGTTCAAGCACCTCACGACAGGCGACGTGCGTTTGTCTCCTCGTGTGTTGATTGAGCGAAAAACAGCAAGGGACTTGGTTCAATCACTGAGCGATGGCCGGTTGCTCCACCAGTGTCGCCGACTCAATGCAGCGGCACTGCGCCCACTTTTATTGATTGAAATCGGAGAAGGCCACGGCCAAGCCGTCCACCCTGATGCCGTGCATGGCGCACTTGCGTACATCAGCCTCGACTTGGGCATACCAGTCATGATGACCAAAAATGCTGAAGAAACCGCCCGATTCTTAATTGCAGCCGCTCGAAGGGAACACGACCTCATGGAGCACTGGGCGTACAGAGCCATGCAGCGAGTCGCTCCGAATCAGGATGTGGCCGCCGTCGAGCGAGCCACATCTGCCGCAGCTGCAGAGATCAAGGCCATCGAACTGGGTGCTGCTCAATCAAGTCCACTTGCTCAGCGATGGCCAGCGCATGCCATCGAGGAACAAACAGCGGTTCTTGCTGCAATTGATGGTGTTGGCCAGGTGAAGGCGAAGGTTTTGATTGAGGCGTTTGGCAATCTTTCGAGTGTCTTTTCTGCTACGCCAGAGGCGATGAGCGAAATCAAGACCATTGGACCTGTGACAGCAATGAACGTGCATCAAGTGCTGCACGGCGTTTGAATCATCCACCGATGACCAAGGAGCGAACACGCAGTTGTGCGAACCGGTCAGGGAAGTGACCGAGGGCAAATGCGACGAGTTCAGCGAGGTGGACGATTGGCATGTTGGTGTTCTTGCCGCTCACACGGGCTGCCTTTGATTGGTAGGAGTCAAGGTTCGAGTGTGACACAGTGCAGGCACTGACCATGAGATCTGCACCGCTGCTCTTTGCATCGGACAACACTGCTGCGGTCATCTTCATGACCGGTTTGTTGAGGGTCAAGAGCGCCGGTGCTCCAACGCTTTGACACTTTGAATCGTATTCGACGGGGGTTCCACCAAGTGCAATGATGAGTTGTTCCATGTAAGTTGGCATGAAGGGATCATCGCCCGCAGTTGCCCCTTGCCGTTGCATGTTTGGGCCATAGTAGGCAGCGACATTCATTCGAATTGGGTTAATCACAGCGTCTCGAATGGTATCGAGGCCAATCTCTTCCACCAAAAAGTGCAGAAGGTGACGGGGTGAAGATTCGCCAGCATACTCAATGCCTGTTGAGCGGGCCACGAGGTTGTTGATGTTGTT
>JAQXFM010000098.1 GCA_029250305.1 Candidatus Poseidoniaceae archaeon
CACCAACGCCAATGGGAGAGCGACCCGACGGGGTGTTGGCAGGGCTTGCAACAAGCGCCCCAATTCGTTGCTCTGTTGCGTTCAAGCCGCCCTCGAGCATCGCCTCTGAACAGAAGACCCTCCACCTAGAAACCGGGGCGATTGAGCCGTTGACCGTCAAGGGACGTCACGACCCTGTTTTGGGTCCGAGGGCTGTTGCTGTGGTCGAAGCAATGGCCATCCTTGTCTTGACAGATTTAGCACTGCGGGGAGGCTTCCTCGATGAATGAAACCATCACGGTTCACAAATTCGGAGGCTCGTGCCTTCGCGACTCCTCCGACCTTGATCGAATTGCTGAGGTTGTTGGTGATTGGAACGGTCGTGCAGTGGTCGTTGTCTCGGCTCTTTGGGGTACAACAGACCGCCTCATGCGAGCAAGTAAGGAACCAAGGTACGCAAGCCGGTTGGTCAACGATTTGTCCAGTCAACACCTACGATTTGCTCCAGGGTTGCTCACCAGTGAACTGGGACCATTGTTCACGAAAGTTCTGAACGGCATAGAACAATCCCTTGTTGAACTGGCGAGCCATCCAAGTGACAGAATAGCAGTCAACCGATTGCTTGCCGCTGGAGAACGGCTCTCTGCCTTGGTGGTGGCTCATCGACTCAAACAATATGGAATCGATGCCCATCCAGTCGGTGCTGAGGACATTGGCCTTCGGCTGAATGGAATCAACCGGGCACCGACCGTTGACCTCGAGGCATCGATGAAGTTACTCGACCGTTCATCTCTACAGGGAACGCCTGTCATCACTGGCTGGTTCGGTGAAGGAAAGGACGGTGAACTGGCATTGCTCAGTCGAGGCGGCTCAGACCACACTGCCACCTCGATTGCTCGAATTGTCGACGCACACAGAGTCATTCTGTGGAAAGACGTTGCAGGAATCATGCCACTGAACCCAAGATGGGGCATCAAAACTGAACCACTCGCCTACCTCGGGTACGGAGAGGCATTGGAACTTTCTCGGCTCGATACGCCAATTCTCCATCCAGCTACTGTTGAACCGTTGACCGATACGGGGATTCCACTCGAAGTACGTCACCTGCACGGCGCATTCGAAACGAGCACCTCAACCGTTGTTGGCCCTGACTTGTACGAAGAAAACGCCATCAAGGCCATCGGGTGCATGCCAAGCGTCGTCTCCATACGCTGCCAGAGTAAATCCTTGGAACAACAAAGCCGACGCCTCGGTGAGGTGTTGCTCCAGTTTGATGAGGAAGGAATCGCCTGTTGGCACCTCGATAGCCAGCCAGGGGACATTCGCTGGATTGTATCCCAACATGACTCGTTGATTGCAACGAGGTTGATCGAAGCTCAATTTGGTCCTGCTGACCTTGAAACTCACACAGCAATCCTGTCGCTCGTCGGCAACCGAGAAGAAGCCCAAGAAGCATTAGACGAAGAACGAGCGAACGCTATGGGCATCGAAATTCTTTCCGATACAGGCCATGCAGTACGCATGCTCACACAAACGACTGATATGGTGATGCTGCTCAAGGAATTGAGTCAACTGTGCAACTTGAAGCACACCGTGCAGACACGAAAGTGAACTTCACTCTGCTCGCTTTTCACGGAAGTTCTGCAAGTGAGTTGGAAGGTTCAGAGCGAACAATCCACCGACCACACAGAACACGAAGAAGGTCCCAAGCGCCACACCGTACACGGAGATGAGTTCAACCGACTCTTCCATTCGAAGGGCGGTGTCTTTGGAGAAGATGCCAACAAAGAACGGGAGGATGGTGTTTGCAGAGAGCACAACGGTCGCAAGGACAACGGCAATGATTGGGTTGATGATGAGGGAACGGTGGTACTTGCCAACAATTTTCTGAGGGTTCATCACGTACACTTCGTTGGTGCGAATGCTCGTGTCGAGCATTGAATACCGGAGAACACCGTTGCTGAGTTCGAAGTACATGATCAAGAGAACAGCGTAGACGACCACAAGTCCCGAAAGGAGGAATGGTTTGTCTTGCAGGCCAAACATGTCACTCGAAAGGGTCACCTTGGAGGATGCAAACCGGAGAATCGCAAGGATGAACATGAGGTTGCTCACCAGCGTAAATCTTCCATCGCGTTGGAAAGTACCCCAGAAGCCAGTGCCTGTTGCTGCCACAATGAGAATCAATTGCAGAACAGTCGCAATACCAAGGCTTCCAGTAATCATGTACCAGATTGTGCCTTCAGGTGGCGAAATCATGTAGGTCAACATGGCAAGTGCAACGAGCACCCCATAGACGACCAATTGCAAGGTTTGAACCCATTTTGCGGGTGGAAGGAACTTCGCCTTTGGGACAAGTGGTCCACCGAGCAGGCTTTCGATAAAGGTTGGAATCTCGACGGTTGGAATGGCATCCTTCGGAATGTCACTCCCTGAACCGATTTGACCTGCTGCCTTCTTTCGAGAAGGTGCGGATGATCGAACGGTTTTCCCATCGTAAAGGTGGGCGGTATCGCTGGATGGCTTGCTTACAGTCATCGTATCACCTCAGAATCCTCGTGCTCCAGCAAGAGCGGTTGAAAGGAGCATATCTGGCTCCCAGTCCATGATGTTCACACCGAGTCCACGCAACTCACTGATGAGAACGTCTCGTTCGGTCTTCATGACCTCATACCCTGTTCGGTCGATGCGGCGTGCATCAAATTCGAACTCAAGCGATGAGGGTGTAAGGACGGTCACGTCGAAGTCACGTGCTCGGAAATCCCGGAGCGCATTAACGATGGTTGGATCGTCCTCAAGATTGGAAAGGAAGATGATTGGGCTTCCCTTGTTGATGTGCGGTAGAATACGGTTCACGACCACTTGCAGCGGGATGTTACCACGGGCAACTGCACCAGCAAGTTTGGTCAGGATTACATAGAGTTGTTTCTTGCCCGTATCACGGTCGACACTGACCACTTCATCACCGTAAACGATGACGCCGACGCTGTCACGGCGGCCAAGGAAGTACTTAGCAAGCGAAGCAGCTGCTCGAGTGGAATACACGAGTGCATTTCGAGACACAGGCCCGGTTTCTGCGACTGAGCGTGAATCAACAATGATGATGATATCTGACACAGCGTCACGCTCACGTTCGTTGACCATGAGTTTACCAGATCGTGCGTATGCAGACCAGTTGATGGCTCGGAAGGAATCACCTTCGAAGTACTCACGAAGGGAGTAAAATTCTGAACCAGGACCGGGTTGACGGATGTTGACCGCACCGGTGAAAATCTTTGGAACACGGGATTTGACAAACGTCTCTTTGAGATCTTCCATCTTCGGGAACACAAGGAAATCATTGTAGACATGCAATTCCTTTTCCTTGTGGAACAGACCAAACGGGTCTTGGATCCTGACAGCCACAGGACCCACGCTGTAGAAGCCTCGTAGAGGGCATTCAACGGTGTATTCGATGAGGGTTTCACGGCGAGGTCCGAGTTCCATCAAGATGTAATTCGCACCGTCTTTGATGCGCATGACTTCAGGAACACGGTCGCGAACTTCCAAAATTTTGGCGAGTGATGAATGATTTTGCATTTTCAGTGTGATGTTTAACTCACCATCTTCGAAGATTCGAGCGCTAGAGAGTTTACGCATGGCAGTCACGCTGCCAAGGGCCACTCCCTCTTCACCCGTCCATTCGTCTGCGCGTCGGCCGCTTGAAGCGACGTCTGCGTGACCGCCAAACAAGGCAGCCCAGGTGAGGAACACGAAGATGACAACCGCGATCGTAACGAGTTGGGAATTTCGCAAGGTTAACCCAAGCAAATACATGGCAACAGCCAAACTTCCCAGCATAGCAGATTTACGGCTCCACATCCATCATCACCTCAATTCAAGTAACGTTGGTCAACTCAAACGGTTGGCACAGGAACTTCTCGTAGGATTGCTTGAATCACTTCACCAGATTCAAGGCCCTTGATTTGATGTTCAGGCTTGAGAATGATTCTGTGCGCAATAGCAAGTTCAGAGACTGCCTTGATATCGTCAGGCGTGACGAAATCACGACCGCGAAGGGCAGCTGCTGCACGAGAAGTCTTGAGCAACGCTTGGGAACCACGAGGCGAAGCACCGACAAGAACACGAGGATCTTCTCGGGTTCGAGACACGATTTCAACCATGTACATGCGGAGCGCTGGGTCGACGTACACGTCTTCACAGGCTTGCTGCATAGCAATCACACGTTGTGGGTCAGTGATGACATCGACATCAACTGCGTCCTTACCACGTGCAATACGTCGGCGCAGAATCTCGTCTTCGTCAGCACGGTCAGGGTAACCCACGGACATCTTGAACATGAAACGGTCAAGTTGTGCTTCAGGAAGCGGGTAGGTACCTTCTTGCTCGACAGGGTTTTGTGTGGCCATAACAATGAAT
>JAQXFM010000108.1 GCA_029250305.1 Candidatus Poseidoniaceae archaeon
CACCCCTTGAATTGACTGGCGTTCCCAATGATTTCTGTGGCGGTGTCAATCGGAACGGCGTTGTGCGAGTGTGCCATGAGCACCAGTTGGTTGGCAACCACAGCCTTTGGACGCTCCCGCCATTCAACCGGTTCAATTTCACCGAACATTGCGCGCCTTGCGACAACAGCACCTTCTGCAATTTCGTCCGCATCCCATGCAAGGAGGTGACCCTTGCCAATCCCGCCAAGGCGGTGATCAGCGCGACCGACTCGTTGCAGCATTCTGTCCACAGACCGTGGGCTTTTGACCTGAACAATCCGTCGGATTTTTCCAACGTCAATTCCTAATTCGAGGCTCGAAGTGCACACCAATCCGGACAATTCACCTGCACGCAATCGGTCTTCCATGTCTTGACGTGTGTCTGCTGCCAGCGAACCATGGTGGACACCAATCTGAACATCTGGCGCCATGCTTTGCAAGCGATTGGCGATGGTTTCGGCATCGTTTCTGCTGTTTACGAAGACCAAGCAAGGTGGTTCGGTGCGAAGCACCTCAATGAGTCGCCTGAAACTGGCGTGGACGCGCGGTGTCACACCCATCTCAATGCCGCCGACTTCGTCTTCTGCAAGCGGATGAGCGCATTCTACAGTCAATTCAGTATCCCGTTCACCCATGGCAATGATGGCTTTGCCGTGATTCGGAGAGAGCCAATCAGCAACAGCATCTGGGTTTCCAACGGTAGCAGAGAGGCCAATACGCTGCACTTTGTGGCCAGAGAGCGCTTCCAAACGCGCCAAACCAAGCGAAAGTTGCCAACCACGTTCACTTGCAGCGAGGTCGTGGACTTCATCCACAATAACGGCGCGAACAGATCCAAGAAGCCTCCTCAGGTTCTTTCCTGTGAACATGAGTTGGAATGTTTCGGGTGTTGTCACCAAAAGGTGAGGTGGTTTCCTCGTCTGGCGCGCTCGTTCACTTTGAGTGGTGTCACCATGGCGCAAGCCAACCTTGAGCCCAACATCGCTGGTGATCTCCTCGAGGCGCCTGTCGACGTCTCGGTTCAATGCTCGCAATGGTGTGATGTAGAGTATTGCCAGTGGGTCCCACTGTTCATTCAAGCAACGATGCAACACAGGGAGGACAGCGCTTAGCGTCTTTCCTGAACCGGTTGGTGCGATGATGATCCTATCTTCTCCAGCGCAGAGGTCTGGAAGAGCTGCGGTCTGAACGGGGGTTGGCGCCCAGCCTCTTCGCTCCAGCGATGAAGCGAGTCGTTCATCAAGAGTTGAAAAGACGGTTGACATACTCTCCCCACCCTCTTCGAGTGAGCCTCATGGCGACCTCTTTTGAGGATTTGCAGTCTTGCAGCGTTCGAGTATGAAGAGAAAACGATGTACTACGTATCAGTCATCGTCGTAATCGTCGTCGTCGTCATCTTCGTAATCGTCGTCCTCATCCTCGTCCCAATCTTCATCGTCTTCGAACATGCCATCACTGTGGTCGATGGAGGTTCTTGCTGCGATGGTCGCAACACCAATCAAGACAATGATCGAGGTAACGATGAAAATCCAAGCAAGTGGGTTTTCTCGTGGTGAATCAAACCAGCCGAGGTACTTTGGATAGGCCATTTCAACAGAGTGTTCAGCGCTGTTGTCGTCGTCGTTGACTTCGATGATGAGGTTGTCACGGTCGACAACAACTCGCAAGCGGTCCACATTTTCTGCGCTCCACACGGTGCTGACCTCGATGACTTCCTTCGATTCAATTCCAGTCAATGTGATTTCATCGAACGGCTTTTCCGAGTCGCCTGAGAAGAAACTCACCTTGAACGGGGCATAGTTGCTGCCGCCCGTGTTGATGACCTTGGCGTTGACTTCAATCGAAGCACCTGGTGACACGTGGTCGTCAGAAAGGTCGATGGAAAGAATCCTCAGTTCTGGTCCAACAGCTCCAAGGCGGATCCATTGGCGCTCAAAGTCAGTATCGTTTGCTGCCAGCTCAGGCACCGGGCTTGCTTCCGAGTTGGAAACGACTGGGAATTGGTTTCCAGCAGCATCGTAGCCACTGATGTAGAACCCGACGAAATCACCTGCTTGAGGCGTGATTCGCCCACCGTCCGTCAAATCCACAGAACCAGTCCAAATGACGTTCTGATTTTCTTGTTGCATGCCAAGAAGGGTCGAACCTGCTCCAATGGTCACCGTTCGAGTTGCGTCTCGCATGACCCAGTGAACCATCTGCTTCGATCCGGTCAAATCGGCGTCCTCAGTGCCGTGGAATTCCACTGGTACGTTGGTGAGATCATTGTTAGCTGAGATGTCAATGACATTCATTGGCATTGTGCGCTTCACAACACGAGGTGCTGCGTCGTCAACAATCACCTGCAGGGTGGTCGAAACGAGCGTTCCAGTCATGTCTTCCCCACGACCTGGAATGTTGGTGATGGAGATCAAACACGTCCGTGTCGGCGAAGATTGCAGCGTTGAGGCTGCGGAAAGTGGTACCTCCACTGAGTAGTAGCCTTCAGCGGTGAGCGAGCCATCGCTCCACATCTTTTCGCCATCAAACACTTCGACGAGGATGCCGACGTCCCGTGGCGCAGGTACGCTGCTGCCTTCGTAAACGACCGTTCCTGTGAAAGCGAGCCGGTCGTCCTTGCGAACCCTGCTGCCGTCTGCAACTTGTCCGGTGCGCGGCTCACTGATGTCTTCAACGAGGTAATCACTTGGTGCAAGCATCAAGTCGTTCTCAACCCGGAAGGTGTGTTCTAACAACAAGATTCTGTCTTCGTAAGGCGATCCACGTTCCTTGTAAATCAGGGCGACATCGCCCATTTCTTCATCTGGCCAATCCCATCCGATTTCAAAGTGGAACGCCAACTGGATCCAGGGGAGGCCGGATTCATTGGTCGTTTCATGCATGGAACTGGTTGAGAAGAGGTCGATGAATTCACTTTCAGACCAGAAGGTGTCGTTCATCCCAGAGTAGGAGATTCGTTGTGCGTCCCGAAGCGGGTTTGGTCCTTCGAAATCGAACACCAGCGAAATGTGCTCAAAGTCGATGGCTGTGTTTGCATCAATGAAGCCCAGTGTGATGGTCTGTTCCATGCCAGCATAGATGGCGCCATTGTCTTCGTGGCCATTCCATTCGAGACCCGTGAACACTGCTGAGGAGTCCTTACGGGTTCGGAAGGTTGCATCGTCATGCACAAATCCAGCCTCGGATTCGAACATCAAGACCTCATCATCTTCACCGATGACGGAGTAAAAGAGTGGATTGCCTGCTTGATCGCCACCCTTCCAGAAGTAGGACACACGGCCCATGTTTGGATTTCGAGAGTGGTCGATGGTGGTGATGAACCATTTGTTTTCGGCTTCAGTTGCGTTGTGAACCGTCTTCATGACGTATTCTTGTGGGTCTGCCTCACCATTGCGGTTTGCATCGTGGTCGGCTTCGACCCAATACATCAAATCGAGGCTCATTGGGTGGCCAACATCGTCGTTGATGAGGACCTTGACTTCTTGTTGCACGCTTGCTGCTTCGTAACCATCATCCTCGGGAGCGAAGTTCATCCGCTCGGGCGCCGTTGCATCGACCTTGTAGGTGCGCTGCCAGTCGCCATTGGATGCCATCACATGCGTTGGGTTGCGTTCGTTGTAGGTTTGCACTTCGTAGGTGAGTCCATCGGGAACATCGATTTCAGGCAAATCAATGCCAATGAAGAATGTACCATTGTTATTGGTGGTGTCTCTTGCGGTGCTTTCAACCCATCCGTTGCGGGAGATTCGAACATCAAAAGCGCTGTCCTTGGGAGCGTCTTCTGTGTTTTGAAACCACATTGCGCCTTGGAAATACAGCGTTTCACCGGCAGCGACCCAAGCGTTGTCAGGGACATCGTCCATGGTCAATCGCCCGTCGTTATCGCGGACTTTGAGCCATCCAAGGCCAAAGCTACGGTTGACATCCATTGTCTCGTCGCTCAACAAATCCAGCGGAGAGTATCCTGATGCGCCACTGTTGTCAAGGCAGCCAGTCTTGAATCGGACACCAGTTTGGTCGGGGAATTCTGCAGTGACATGGAAAATCCAGTGGATTTCCAAAATGCCATTGTTTTCGGCGGACCACGAACTTGCATCCAGCTCGATGTAATCTTCCGGATCGTTTGGACTCGGGAAGACATCGCCGTTTTGCCAAGTCAGAATCGGATTCTTTGCGATTGAGTTCGTTTGGAGGGTGAGGGTGGCTTCAGACATGCTCGTTGCATCCTCGCCGATGATGTGGCGGGTGACAATTTCGTATGGAAAAAGGCGCTCATGTAACACTTCGCCAGCAGGGATTTGTATGTCGAGGTTGATGGTGTTGACCGTGTAGGTAATCGAGAAGGACTCAAGGCTTAGAATGCCGGAACTGGCCGAAACAAGACCAATCGAGAGGTTTGCAATCCCTGCACCTGTGTCTGGAATGCGATCGTTGAGGCACTTCAACAGGTTATTGACGCCCGCAGACGATGTAACATGGGTGACGGTGATTGGTCCCATCAACGCTCCATCGCTTGCAGGTTGCTTCCAGCAGGTTGGTGTCGTCCATTCTGTTGGCTTATCTGGATCGAGCAATCCACCGATTTCAATGCCTGATTCCTCGGGTGCATCTGCGTGTTGTGCAACGCTGATGTTGGAAATTGTAGGTGTGTTTTGGGAGTTCGAGGTACTCAATTCCACCCTCAAGCACATGTAGTAACCAGTCGGTGACAACGCCTTGGTTTGCCCAGATTGAGACGTCGTCCAAGAAAGCACACCGGATGTTCCGGTGTTGCACGTTGAGGAGGATGCGTAGCCGTAGTTGACACGAACCGAGGTTCCAGAAGGCGTCGTTGCGTCCCAAGTAATGGTGGCTGCAACGGTGGTCGTTGAACCACTTCCGATGTATTGATTCACATACATGTACGATGATGTCACGTACGAGGTGGTGTATTGAACACCAATTCCGTCGAGGATTGGCGTCGCTGTTGTCGTGCCGTTGAGGGTTGCTCTCCAAAGTAAACTTGTGCTCGCAGAGGCGAAGGTAACGGTTTGCCCTGAATTGACATTTCGCCACGTTGCACCGCCGTCGTTGGACAAATCCACCTCAATGCTCGTTCCTGATGGGATGTACCCGATGATGCTGGTCACCTCGAACTGAGCGATTGGTTTGGAAATTGAAATCGCAGTACCTGTGATCATGTTGCTCGTTGAGGTTGGTGACCGTGCATCGTAGAGAGCGCCATCACCGTGACTGTAGATCTTGTGACGGCTGGACGAAGGACAGTATGCAGTGCTGTAATAGGCGCAAGCAAAACTTACCTTGCCGCCATCGGCTTCGACCAAACCATAGTGGCCACCTTCGCTGACTGGAAGGACACCCATGTGTTCGATGAAGTTGCCATTGAAGCGCAGGTAGTGGTGGTAACTGTCGTAATTGTAACCAACGCCGCTCTTGTAACTCTGATCGTACTCATTGTAGATGATGGTTGGATAATTGACAATCAGGCCGGCGCCGTACCGTGTGGGGAGCGTTGATGAGCCCCCAAGCGTCCATGTGCCGTTAATCCGGGTTGGTGATGTCTTGTCGACTTCGTTGAGGTAATGGGTTTGCGCTGAGTAACTGTAGGTGGACACCCACATTTTCCCCGTTGCATCGTCTATGTCGACACCTGTCACATAATTTGGACTGAATGAGTACGCTCGGTCACACTTCCATTGCACCGAGGTGGATGTGGAGGTCACGGTCCATTTGGTAAGATAGTAGTATGAATCATGCGCTGTGTACACCGTTGAACCATCAACGGTTGCATCAACCATTCTGTAGTATTGACTTGTGCTGCATCCATTGGTGTTCACGCTTGCTGTTCCAAGGTATGCACCTGTTGTTGCGTTGACTCGAAGGATGGTCGGCGCCTGGTACATGCCTGATGATGTGTACCGCATGACGTGGTATTCGTCACCGATTTGCACAACGACACCGATGTAATTCCAACCAGCAGTGGTGCTCACGCTGCGAACGGGGAAGTTCTTGGTGAGGCCAGTGTAGCCTTGATCTCCATTTGCCAAGAATTGCCCAGTTGTGTTCTGAACAGCCGAACCCTTTGACTGAATTTGCTGGGTTCGCGCCATGTCGATATCAGCAAGGGACGGATTGCCCCGGAGGGACATTTCCCCATTTGCTACGTCTACATTCGAGCGGCTACCGCTGGTGAAGGGGGATGGCGGGGTTCCTGCCCATACTCCATCGCCCGACCCACCAAAGTGAGCGTTTGTTGTGAAATTGGTGTAGGAG
>JAQXFM010000118.1 GCA_029250305.1 Candidatus Poseidoniaceae archaeon
GATGCTGAACAGGCGTTTAGCGAGAAGATTGAGGCTATTGGTGAACGAGCGAATTTGCATAACACGCCACTGGAAGACACATGGAACGATTGGCAACCAAGTGAACGCCTGATTCCTGACGGTGAAGCACTGCGCGTGGTTCGGTCGGAAGTGGACGAGCACGGGCACACACTGATCGTGGTTCATCATGGCGAAATGGGGGCATTGGGTCTTTGGTTGCCAGAGGGGCGACTTCCTGTGAGTCCCGGCCATGTGCTGTCGCTCGGGACAACGCGGGTGAAAGTAGCAAAACCAACGGTTGAGTTGCAAGACGCCCACAGCATACGTGGCCTTGTTGCAGTCGAAGATTCCTCTGCTTTGGATTTCATCGTAGCCACGGAAGGCATGACTGGCGAAGACTGATTCAGAATCCACCAAGGTCAATGATGTAGCGGATGGCTACAATGACAATGATGCCAAGGAAGAGTTGCATGATTCTTGCTTCAGAAAGATGTTTCATGCCAAAGCGCGCACCGCTTCGTGCTCCGAGGAATGTGAGCAAGGCCAACCCTGCAATGAACGGGGCGTCACTGGTCAATTGTTCGATGGAATCACTTGGCAGGAATGCCACATGGGTGACAATCGAAAGTGGTATGACGGCCATCATGAAGTGCAAACTGCTCCCAATCGCCCTGCGAGGCGCAAGGTGGCCAAAGGCCCGGAGGATGGGCACATAGATCACGCCAGCGCCAATCGCCAACACACTCGACAGCATACCGCCCACAGCAGCTCCAAGTCGCAACGGCGCCGTTTCCACTGACTCGTTTTGGACGTTGACTTCGCTCTCCTCTGGTGAACCAACTGAACTCATCTTTGTCACCGATTTTCGAATGGCCCAGATGATCATAACAAGGCTGAGTAATTTGAACACATCGTCGAGGTGCTCACCGATCAGGCTGACAATGAACACTCCCGCGATTGCGCCTGGGATGGCTCCATAGAGGCCAGTTTTGACGATTGCATCATCGACATGCCCTTCTTTCCGATGTGCTAAGCCACTGCCATAACTGACAACAGCAGTGAGGGTCAATGAAGCAGCAATGATGCGTCCATCGATGTCCCAACCTGCTCCGTAGTGGAGTAAGGGAACAAACAGCATCCCTCCTCCCATGCCGATTGGGGCAAATGCGAACGCAATGAGGAACACGCCGAGTGCAATTCCAATCATTGCTTCAATCGACATGCAGGCTCACGACAGCCATGCCATGCGGTTTGGCTTCAAGATGTTGCCCATAGAAGCGCCCACCACATCATTGATAGGTTGGGGCGCCATCCTTGTGGTATGGTTGTGCTTATCTTTGTCGGATTTTTCGGCGCCCTCCTCAGTGCAGTGGGCCTTTTGTACATCTGGTCAACATGGAATCGCTTTGTCAGTCTTGAACTCAATGTGGACAATGCTTGGCAGGACTACGAAAGCGATGTCCTGCTCAAGTACAACATGTTGCCAAACCTTCACAAGATTGTGAAAGGGTATGCAAAGCACGAAATTCAATTCTTTGAGCAACTTTTCTTGGCCCGACAGGCTGCTTCTGGTGCATTGATTGCAAAGAACGTGGGCAATTTCAACCAAGCTCAAAATGCACTTGCGCAAATGACGCCCCGCTTCAACGCCCTGTCCGAGGCTTATCCAGAAGTCAAGGCGGACAAGATGTTCTTGGACCTCTCACACAAACTCGTCCGACTCGAAGAGCGTCTTGCAGATCGTCGAGAGTTCTACAATTCGGAAGCAACGACATGGAACAAAGCTATTCTCATGATTCCTGCGAACATCGTGGCCGGAATAAAGGGTTCAAAGGTCCGTGAGTTGGTTGATGTTCCAGACCACTATCACCAGAACTACAGCATGGATTTCTGACACTAAAGTAACTCAACGGATTGGTGTTCGAATGTTTTTGGTGTTTGGTTCCACCCCTCTCGCTGTTCGATTAAGCCGTTGGTGTGCGCAACGGCAACGCTGTGTCTTGGTCGGTTTGGCTTCGACGCTTCCTGAAACTGAACCGATCGAACAATGTGAAATCATTGCACTTCCATCGGCCATGCCGCTGTCGTCGCTGCCATTGGACTCACACAAACCAACCGCCATTCTCTTGATTGATCCTAACGCCTTGGAAAGCGAGCAACCGATTGAATCCATTCGAAACCATTGGGGCGATGTTCCAATTTTGACCACGTTGCCATTACAAGGCGATGGAGTCGACCTCATCAGTGTGGACGATGTTTCGTTCTCAGCCATGCAAGACCGCATTCGCTCATGGGAGCGAAAAGACGGTGCATCGGTGCTCCATCACTACCTCTCTTCAGTGCCTGAAGGCTCCAATGTGGCCATTTTTTGCCACGATAATCCCGACCCAGATGCTCTCGGTGCTGGATTAGCAATGTTTGAACTCTGTGCCTCCATGGGGTTGAGTCCCAATCTCTACCATGGTGGGCTCATTGAACACCAACAAAATCGGGCCATGGTGCGTGTCTTGGAGATTCCAGCACGCCGATTAATACTCGATTGGGAAGTGAACGATGTCCTTCGTGATGCTGCGGTTGTCATGACGGTGGACTTCCACCGCCCTGGCGCCAATAACATCCTTCCAGAAGACTGCGTTCCTCACATCGTCATAGACCATCATGCTTCAGAAGGTGTTGCAGCGGATCTCTCGATGGTTCACCCCGAATTCTCAGCGACGTCTTCGCTCGTGGCCAGTCTTCTGATGAAGCAAGCATTCGAAATGACACCAAGGGTTGCCACAGCACTTGCGTTTGGTATACGCACGGACACACTTGGCTTCACTCGACATTTCAATCCAGTTGACATTCGTGCCCTTTCGTGGTTGAATGCGTGGGTTGATGATGATATGATGCGCTCTATAGAGGAGCCGCCACGTTCGATCGAGACGCTTGAGGCATTTGCTGAAGCGCTCCAAGAACGCAAGCAATTCCAAACAACAGTTCTCGCCCCGCTCTCAAGCCTACCAAATAGGGATGCCTTGGCCCAGATTGCAGATTTCCTTTTACCGACCGAGGGTGTTGAATTGGTGGTTGTCTATGGTGTGCGGCGCAACAAAGTGATTCTCTCGGCCCGTACCACCAACACCGAGATCCATCTTGGACGGATGCTGTCTGAGCATTGGAAGAAAGGCCAAGCAGGCGGGCACAAAGCGCTTGCAGGCGGTCAAATCATGTTTGAATCACTGCTGGAAAACGTTCCAGCCGATGTTGAAGAAGCCAGCCGTGCTGCCCTCGAAGCCATGACACTCGAACTTCAATCGCTGTTTTCTGAGGAGGGTGGGGTTGATGTCTGAACCGCCTATGTTTGATCGTTCAGATCGAGTTCGCGTCATTGGTACGGCTCACATTTCCAGTTCCAGTGTGGCGGCTGTAAAGGCCCAAATCGAAGCGTTCCAGCCGGACATTGTCGCCGTTGAGTTATGTGCTTCACGCCACAGTGCCCTTACCTCTAACCGTCGCTTGGACAAGGAAGGGCTGCTCAAGGTGGTCAAAGAAGGCAAAGCACCACTCGTGATGCTCCAATCCTTGTTGGCTGCAGAGCAGCGTAAAATGGGCCTTGACGAAGGTGAGCAGCCCGGAGCTGAATTGCTTGCCGCTGTCAAAACTGCTGAAGAAGCAAACCTCGAGGTCGCGCTCATCGATCGTGATATTCAAACCACCTTGCGAAGAGCTTGGAAGCGGATGAAATTCTTTGAGAAAGTCAAGATTCTTTGGTCACTTCTTGGTGAGGATGAGGATGAAGATGCACCTGAAGTATCACAACTGCTTGAGGACCAAGATTTGTTGACCTCTCTGATGGAGGAGCTCAAGACCTTTTCACCGGGTGCTGGAGCCGTTCTGATCGATGAACGTGATGCCTACCTCGCTGGGAAAATCGCTGCGCTGGAAAAAAGCAGCGACCTGCGAATCCTCGCTGTTGTTGGCGCTGGCCATCTCAAGGGTATTGAAGCCCATTTGAATGAATCC
>JAQXFM010000117.1 GCA_029250305.1 Candidatus Poseidoniaceae archaeon
CGTCGAAGCATCAGCTTCCGTCACTTGGATGTTAATCATCTTGACTTCGATGCCCCGAACTTCCCCATGGTGCAGCATGTCATTGTGGACGCCATCCATTGCCGTTTCACCTGCTTCAAGAGGCTCAAGGCCGCCATCGATCCACAGTTGAGTTCGTGCTTCAACCAGTTCTGGCAGTCCTTCGGTGACTTCCTGCGCTGTGACAATCACGCCATCGGATGCGGTGTCGTGTGGAAGTGTAAGACCTGCGACTTTCACACCGAAAATCGCCATTGAAAGAAGGGACATCAAGAGCACAACCCCTGTTGCGAGGAGCATTTGTCCAGCATCACGGTCGCTCGAAGCGTTGAGAGGCGAGTGTCGCATCAAGCAGCACCTCCTCTTGCCCACACATCGAGGGTCACAGTCCATGCGTCCGCACCAACCACCACAAGATGGTGGACGGTCACTGTCCCGCCTGCAGGCGTACCAGTCCGGCCGTAAGGCGTTGCGACTCCACTGTTCTGCGTGAGCCAACAATTCGCCTCCTTTCCAACAGCAATGCTGTCCATGAGGAGCGCGCAAGCTCCATCGAGTTCGCCGTTTCCAAGCATCTCTTCAAGGCGGTTTTCACCTTCGATTTCAGCATCGAGGCCGAGGGCGTAACGAACCGCATCATCGCCAGCAATTTCCAAGGATGCATCATGGGCCACGGAGGGTGCATCTGGCACATGAACTCGGATGAGGAACGTCGCCGACATGAAGAAGAGCCAAAACAACGTCAGCATCTCAAGGATGTGGACCTGTGCTTCATCGTCTTGAATCATTCAACCACCGAAGTACAATCCTGCCGGAACAAACGCACCAGAGGATGGGTTCAGCCCGGGAACCTCTGTGATTCCGATCAAGTTCGGTGTGAACGCAAGGAAGTTGAACACGACCAGGGCCACGAGAATCATCATGCCTGAGTGCTTGAATCCAGTTGAGAACCGACCGGTTGACATCAAGCCCGCCATGGTGCCATTACCCACAGCTTGCATGGTGACTCCATAGTAAAACACTGTCAGGAAAAACAGTGGGTCGATGTTGCGAATGGTCATGTTTCCAATGGTTTGACCACCGCTGTCGCCACCATCTTCACCGCTGGAGTTTGAACCTGCAATCGCAGGAATAAAGACAACAGCAAGGGTGACAATGACGCCAAGGAAAACGAAGTAAGAAGTCCAGATGACCGCGATGTAAGAGCCAATGGCTCTTCGTCGCTCACCTTCAAGGAACTTCAATTCACGAGAATCGTTTGCTGCTGTTACAAGAATATCAGAGATTTTTCCTCCAGCACGGTCGGCTTCAGCAATCAGTGCAATCGCCCGTTGGACCAAGGGTGTGCCAACACGGTCTGCGAATTGGCGGATCACGTCGCTGAATTTGATACCCCAACTCAGCTGGTCTGACATTTTCTTGACTTCGTCATTCAGTGCACCGTATTCAGAGGTCGCGAGGGTTTGGACCGCTACCGTCATGGAAAGACCACCCTTCCAGTATTCCGCAAGGTCTCGAAGGAAATCTGGGAATTTTTCTTCCACTTCGTTCTTGGCGCCTTCGACTCGCTCCCAATAGTAGGAGGCAGGGTAGAGGAAAAAGAAGAACATCAGTCCGAAGAAGTTGAGGAAGATGAATGGGTGAATGCTGACCGGGCCGAGTGAAACTTCGGGACCAATCCAAAATGAAGCGTTGTTCATGTTCGCCGGAACGCCGTCAAAGTAGTGCACGGTCACATCGAAGGTGACCTTTGAGAGGAACTTGCCTTCTTCGTTGGAAAAGGCAAGGAATTCATACCGAGTGTCGGCTGGGATATTTGCAATGGTAATCCCACATCCATCGTTGTCGGGATTGTTGTCGTTATCGGTGGTGCCGTTGTGATAGTCGATGATCACGCCTTCTTGAGAGCGAATGGCAATCGTGTAATCGGTTGGGATGTCTGCACTCACGCTGCAGTTCGCCCACAGTGGTTGGGCGACCGCGATGCCACCTGTTTGTGATGAATCAATCCCGGGTACGTCGAAATTTTTCCCGCGTTTGGACACGGAGGTCCATTCCTCACCGGTCCAACTCACCACATCGGCTTTGTCTTGGAGGATGGAACATGATTGATTGGCTGCGTAGGATGGTTTTTGATTCGTTTGGAATTGTGCGCCCACATTGTTGCCCATGCTGTCGGTTGCTGTTGCGCCACAGTAGACGTTGGTGAACATTGGCTCCCCGTTTGCAGTTGGGATGAAGCCTGAGTTGGTGGACCACACAATGGCAGTGGTTAATCCAAGGAGAATCGACACGAAGAGGATTGCATACAACTTGGTCAGCGTGGTATCGTCCTTAGGGAGATCCAACTCGACGACAATCTTGTTCTTCTTTTTGCGTGCCATATTTTTCACCTCCTCACATGTCTTAT
>JAQXFM010000119.1 GCA_029250305.1 Candidatus Poseidoniaceae archaeon
AAGCGCCCATTTTGCCCAAGGTCGCTCTTTCTTTTCTGGTGGCCAAGGATCGATGCCGAGGTCTTCTGCCTCACGTACCAGCGCTGCCAATTCAGCCAGTTCTTCTTCGACTGATTGCGCCGCCATGGATTTTCCAAGACCCCCCGCTACAAGACCTTCACGCTTCCGTGCGCATGCAAAGCCTTGAAACCGGTGCGTTCGAGGCCGATTCATGAGTGAGGTTCCACAAGGTGTTGCTTTCCCGTCGATGGAACGTCGACCTCCACGCCCAACGGCGACCATGACCATGACCCGTGATGGGCCGAACGGCGTTGAAGTGCTGCTTGGCCTACGCTCACCGACCATGCGTGCGTTCCCATCCTACTGGGCCTTCCCCGGTGGAGGCGTCTCACGAGTCGATGCTGCCGCTGTCGAACAGCTCGAAGGCCTCGAGGGCCCTCAAGCCAAAACCATCGCCTGCATCTTACGAGAGATGAGCGAAGAATTGGGATTAGCTCCTTCGAAAGAAGGCCTTGTAGCGCTCGAACCATCCGTTCGTGCTGAAATTATTGCCGACAAGACTCGCTATCTTCCCCTCGCCTTAGAGGGGAATGTGCCTCATGTTCGAACCGACCTCAAGGTGCTTTGCCATCGAATCACACCACCGTTTGGCCCGGTGCAATTTGACAACGCCTTTCTGCACTACCACGCTGGTGAAGCAAGTGAAATGCCTGAAATTGATTTAGAGCCACAAACAGAATTCACCGAACTCATGTGGGATGTACCAGCGAACATTTTGGCACGCTGGTCAAACCATGAAATCAAAGTGGCCCCTCCTGTTGTCACCCTGTTGATGGAAATTGAGCGTGTGCTTGAACGCACCAATGGAAACATGGAACATGCTGCAACCGACATTGCAAAACGCCTGCCTGGCCGGCGTTCCATCTTGTTTGCACACGGGGTTGAAGTCGTCCCTGTCAAGACAGCAACATTGCCTCCAGCCGATCACACCAACGCATATCTGCTGGGCGACCCAAACGGAGACTTTGTGCTCGTTGACCCTGCTGCCCATCTGCGAGAAGGAATGGAAGACCTCGCCAATGCAGTCGAACGTCACAATGGCACCCTTGTTGCCCTCTTGTTCACGCATTCCCATGGCGACCACATAGGCGACATTGGGCTGTTACGAGAAGCATTTGATGTACCCATTTGGGGCAGTGAACACACCTCAAAGAGCGTCACATGCGACAGGATTCTTACCGATGGAGAAGTGCTGAGGCTCGGCGCTACTGAGTGGGAAGTGCTCATCACCCCAGGCCATCATCCGGGCCACGTGTGCCTGTTGAGTGATGCAGGTCTCGTCGCTGGCGACATGGTCGCAGGCATTGGCACGATTCTCATCCCACCCCACACAGGCGACATGGAAGTCTACATTCAGCAACTTGAACGGTTGAAGAATCGCCAACCACACCTCCTCTTCCCGTCTCATGGACCGGTCATCGCTCAACCAACAAGAGTCTTTGAACGCTACATAAGCCATCGTCAGGCTCGTCATCAGCGCGTGCTTGATGCCGTCCGTGAAGCATCGTCTCTCCATGAGATCGCATCGCTGGCATATGCGGACACACCCGATGCACATCCCGGTCTTTCAGAAGACCAAACGCTCTCGCATTTGTTGGTTCATGAACGCGACGGCCATGTCCACCAAACGCCAAACGGATGGGCCTTGAACGAATGAGCACCGCAGGGTTCATTCAACCGCTCCATTTGGCAACAATATGCCTCGTCGTATTGTCCTCACAAAAGCTGGTGGTCCGAACACCCTCGCTGTGATTCCGATGGACATGCCCGAGCCAAAAGCGGGTGAAATCCGAATTAAAGTTGCCTTTGCCGGCATCAATTTTGCAGACCTCTTAATGCGATTGGGCCTCTATCAACCGAGGCCAAAATACCCCTTCACTCCCGGGTATGAGATGAGTGGTACAGTCGATGCCGTTGGTGAAGGCGTCACCGAGTTTACTGTTGGACAGCGGGTGGTTGCGGGGCTTCCGAATGGTGGCCAAGCAAGCCATGTGATTGTACCTTCACACCGAGCGCTCGCACTCCCTGATGATGTGGGATTGGATGTCGCAGCAGCGATTCCTGTGACCTACCTCACCGCCCATCACATGCTGCATCACCTTGGCCACATGAAAGAAGATGATTCCGTACTGATTCACGGAGGTGCCGGAGGCGTGGGCACTGCTGCGTTACAAATCTGTCAATGGGCAGGCGTATCCAAGGTTTGGGCAACTGCATCGGGTCACAAAAGTTCCACAATCGAGACCTATGGCGGAGTGGCTATTGACCGGCATAACGAAGATTTTGTTGAAGTGATTAAACAAGCCACAAACGGTCAGGGCGTCGACCACATTCTCGATCCAATTGGAGGCGACAACCTCAGTCGCTCACTTTCAGCGCTCAAAGAAGGAGGGCGACTCTACACGTACGGGATGTCTGCGGCCGCTCCATCATCGAAACGGAGCATCATTCGTTCCTTCTTGGCTTGGCGACGCACCCCTAAATTCGATCCTCTTCGTTTGATGACACGAAATCGAGGTGTGTTTGGTGTGCACATGGGTACATGGAAAGATGAGGCTGTGATGGTTGAACAACTTCATACAATCCTCAAAGGCGTTGAGGAAGGGGTGTTATCACCCGTCATCGACTCGGTGTTTGATGCTGAAGATGTTGCGAAAGCCCACCAGTACATCCACGACGGAAAGAACATCGGCAAAGTTCTGCTTCGCTTCAAGTGAGCATTGAAGAAGCCTCGACCACACGCAATGAAGGAGGGCACGGAAATGAAAGCGACAATGTCTGGTTTTGACCTTCGTGCAGTGGCACAAGAACTCGATGTTTTTGCAGGAGCTTATGTCAAAAAGGCATACATGCCACACTACGAGCAGATTGTGCTTCGCATTAATCCAAAGGAGCAAGATCAATTCGACTTGGTTCTTGTCCGTGGTTCGAGAATTTACACCTCGCAACGAGACCGCCCAATGCCAATGACGCCACCACCGTTTGCAATGGTTCTCCGCAAGCATTTGAAAAATGCACGAATGACAGGGGTTCGTCAACTTGGTTTTGACCGCGTGTTAGGGTTTGATTTTGATACAAAACACGGCAGTTACCACCTCTATGTGGAAGTTTTTCGAGATGGAAACATCATTCTGACAGACCAGGAGGGCGTCATCATCCAACCGCTGACGCATGCCTCCTATGCAGGTCGTACGCTCAAGAAGGGCGTCGTGTACCAACCACCTCCTGCAGCGATGGACCCTCATGAACTTGATGTGGCGACCCTCTCTGAGTTATTTTCAACGTCCGATCGAGACCTCGTTTCGACGCTCGGGGGGAAGGCAAACCTCGGTGGCACACACGCCAACGCAGTGTGTGACTTGGCTCAACTCGAACCGAACATGGCGACTCAAGATGCGAATGTGAACGAGGTCCATGCAGCGTTGCAGACATTACTGGGGCATTTAGGAGAACGACGTCAAGGCATTCTGTTGATGAAGGCAACCGACGAGATGGATGTCGAGGCTCTTGAACAGAAGGCTGCTTCGATGGAAGCAAATGGACTGCGTGACCGATTTTATGAACAACACGCTGGTGAAGCCACACCAACAATCCTCCCTTCACATGCTGGCATGGCACAGGCCAAGTTTGCTACATTGTGCGAAGCCGTCGATGCATGGAAAGGAGCCCACGATGCTGGGGCCCTCGCCCGCAGAGAAGCGGAAAAACTGGACATTGCAGCACCGGGAAGAGGGCATTCAACGGATGTCGAACGGCTGGAGCGACGCAAGGTCCAACAGGAAAAAGCGCTCTCTGGATTTTCAAAGAAAATTGAGAAACAGCAGATGATTGGGCACACCATTCAAAACAATTGGACGCACGTTGAGAGCCTGCTCAAACAAGTCACAGAAGCAATCGAAGCAAAGGGCTGGAAAGAAGTCAAATCGATGGCGAAGAGCATACCATGGATCGTATCGCTCAATCCTGCTGAACGGTCTTTCCTCAGTGTTCTTCCAGATGAAAATGGTGAACCTAAGGGGCCTCAAGCGACGCTTTCCATCGATGAAAGCGTGCATCAAAACGCGCAACGTTTCTTCACGGCTGCTCGAAAACAGAAGGACAAAACGAAGGGTGCTGTCGACGCTCTAGAAGATACATTGCTCCACCTTCAACGGGCTCAAAAGAAAGAAGCTAAACAACAAGCCACTGGAAAGTTGAACAAAATCAAGCGAAGCAAGCGACTGTGGTTTGAGCATCACCGCTGGAGCATGATCAGCGGAGGACACTTGCTTGTTGGTGGAAAGGATGCAAAGGGCAACGATTCAATTGTCAAAAAGCACCTATCAGGCCAAGACCGGTACCTGCACGCTGATTTACACGGGGCACCGAGTTGCAGCCTCAGAGCAACCCAAGGCTTTGTCGTCGACCAGCACAAACCCGCCCACATCCCTGCGGATGTTCCCGCATTCAGAATTGTCGACAAACTCGGTGATGAGCGCATCACTGAAGAGAAACTGCTCGAAGCAGCCTCGATGGCCTTGTGTTGGAGCCGGGCATGGGCTGGTGGCGGCGCACACGGAACCGTGTATTCGGTCAAGCCCGCTCAAGTTTCCAAGACAGCCCAAACCGGTGAATTCGTTGGCAAGGGTTCGTTCATCGTCCGAGGTCAACGTCAGTGGTTCAAAGATCTCGATGTGCAAATTGGAATCGGTATTGTCGCCATCAATGGCGTGCCACTTCTGATGGGCGGTCGCCCTGAAACCATTGCTGCAACATGCCAAAGGTACGCGATTCTCCGGCCAGGACTCACCAAAAAAGAGCAACTCGCTAACCGTATTTACAAGAACACGGGCCTCGTTACTGACGATGTGTTGCCTGTGATACCGGGCGCTTCAGACATCATCGAAGATTACGGAATCTTTTCGCCACCAGCCACAAGTGCTGAGGAAGAATGAGTTGCGAACTCAGTTGTTTCCTTTGCGGCCACGGCTGAAGCCACCTTTCGACGGCCTGTTGTTTCGATTGGCTTGGCTGTTGCCAAATCCTTTCTTTGATTTATTGGAAGGTTTGTAGGTTTGGCCTCGTGCCTGGCCTCGATATCCCTTGGAGGGACCACCGGAACCACGGTCGTTCGACCTTGAATCGTTGCCACCGCTGCGGTTGCTATCACGGAATCCGGATCGCCCACCGCTGTCGTTGCTTCGGCCACCACGGTAGCCTCCGCCACCGCCGCCGCCGCTTCGTCCACCGCTGTCGTTGCTTCGACC
>JAQXFM010000123.1 GCA_029250305.1 Candidatus Poseidoniaceae archaeon
CTTCATTCACGATGGAAAGAGCGTCGGAAAGGTGGCCGGCGTGTTGGTCGAGGGACGAAGCAAAGGAACTACAGCTAAAATCGTCATCGGCATTGGGGCTAATTTCCTGCAAGAAAAAACCGAAAGCCGACCCTTTCCAATCGCAGATTTGTCCGAATGGATGGGGCCGGATGAGAGAGAGCATTACGCTTCTGTCCTCCATGCCATTATGGCCTCCTACTTTGAGCGCCGTGAAGACATCAAATCGGCTGATATGGCACACCTCACAATCAATCTTGAGCGTGCTTTGAAAGACAGCGAAAAACTCCTTGGAGAACCCATCTATAGAAATACTTCATGGACCATTGGTGGCCTTACAGACACTGGAAATTTACGCCTTGTGCACCCGCAACACGGAACAGAAATTATCGCAGATGGCGAGGACCTTACTTGGCCGTTGACGAAGAAGAATTAACCTTCTAATTCAGCATCCAACACTTCGTCGGATTCCAGGGTTCGCTTGTACACACCAAAAGCAAGGCAAGCAGCACCGATCGGGTAGGCAATGAAATCAATCATGGTGTTCCGATTGACGTCAACAAATGCTTCACCTTCGCCGCTTTCATACGTCACGGTGTAGGTGTAAAAACCGCCTTCCTTTGCAGTGAATGTGTATTCAAAATCCTCCCCCTCACCAGGCGACCACGATTCTTGGGCCACAGTCGCTCCGTCTTCTGAGAGCACAATGATGGTGATGCTGGCATTTTTACCGGGTGAAAGTTCGAACGTCAAGGTGTCCTCTTTGAGCATTGAAGCCCCGCTTTCGAGGGTCGGTGATGCCTCGTCAAGCGCTGTGCTGGCAGTCCATGTGTGCATGATGATACCACCAACAAGGATGCTCATTCCAACGAGCAAAAAAACATCGCTCATTTTCATGCTCGGAGCAGTGCCGCCACCAGCCATGATGACCCGTGAAGGTTTCGTTTGAAGAACGTAGTGGTCAGCGTCGCCTTGGGGGTCGAGCCAAGACGAGTCGTTCCCTCACAAGACGAATCTTGCCGCTGGAAGTTAAACTCATCAACGAAAGGTCATCCAGCGCCTCGGGTGATTTAGCAAGCGTCCGTACCGCTTCATACACCTCGTGCGGCACTTCGAGAATGCCATATCCGACACCGACAACCGCATCCTGAACTCCTGAGAGGTGCTGTTCCGTTAGCTCGGCCTGTTCGCTGCCATGAGCGTGAAAGTCCATCAGTCGGATTGGTTTTGCTTCGACCAAGTGGCCGAAAGCAGCCTCGATTGAAGTGTTGACTTCTTTACGGGTTTGAAGATCCGAAGCAAAGGCAACGCCCAACCACCGTCGTTTGCCCCGAAGGGCTTTGGACAACCGCTTGGCCATGCATTCACGAAAACCTTCTCCTTCAAGAGATTTGAGCGTCATAACGGCCATAAAGTGAAAACAAGAGTGTTTCTGGTGTGGTCCGTGGAGACAGAGGAAGGCAACGCAGAAGCGGTCGATGCCGATGCTGCCCGTTTGAAGGAACTTGCATCTGTTGACGCATCCTTGATCGGCCTCTTGCGCACGCTTCTCTCGTTCAAAACCCTCCCTCATTTGCTCGGTCTTGTGGTGTTTTCGAGTGTATTTTACGCCCTGGCAGACGGTTCAGCTGGCTTTGCAGCCGTTGGATTCACATCCCTCGCAGTCGGTTATGCTGCCACGGCTGTCCTCTCTAATATAGAAGGCGTAAAATCGTGGACGCTCTTACAACCTTGGGGCGACAATCGCCCAACCCTCCAGAAGCGACTGTTGTTGAGTTCTCGCATTCTCGCCCTGCCGTTCGGATTGGCCGTTGTCTTTGCAGTTGCCTTCATTGCTCTGACGACTGAATCAGCCGCAGACTGGCTCGCCTTGGGGCTTGCAGGTTTGTTTGTCCTTTGGGCCGTTGCACAAGGGCGCTCGTTTGCAGGATGGGCATCCTCGATTGCTGCACGGAAGAGTCCTCAATCCGCTCCAAAATCTGGCAAGGGGTACGTGGCCTTAACCACCCTTTTTGGCATTGTAGTCGCCTTTGGATTGGTTTGCATCACGGCCTATTCCTCACTCCACGCAGCAAGCTTCACCATTCAACCCAAGAAAATCGACATGGTTGTGTTCACAAGCATAGCCATCGCCGCATTTGTGCTGATGAACACCATCACCTGGCGGGAACGGGGCCTCGCCATGGCCGACAAAGCCCTTCGCAGGTTCCATTTCCGATGGTCGTTGCTGATTCATCTGTTTGTGACATGGCACTTGCTTACCGTCTACCGCCATGCGGCAATGAATCCAGGCACCATCGAGGTGTATATCGAAGAGGTTGCACTGATGATCTTCACAGTATTCATGGGAATTTGGTCCCTTACATCTCGGGGCTTTGGCTCTGAACTGAAACTGCTCAACACCAATAACGCACTTCCATGGGGCCTCGCCTTCGGCTACGCTTACGCTGGAAGCGTTGCGATGATCAGTTCAGTGGTCGAAGATTTCCAAACGGTCATGATGATTGGACACGTGATCGCTTCAGTGACTGGAATTTGGATGCACCGTTCTGTGTTGAAGACCTTGCTTGTTCGCCATGATGAAACCCTTGAGATTCAAACCATGGTGAAGGAGATTGAGCCATCAGTGCGTTCTCAACAAGCCACGCCGGAAAATGAAGCCGAGCCTTCACCAGCCACGACGGGTCAGGAAGACTGGGATGGCGACTTGAACAAAGATTGGGATGCGCCAAAGGACATCGGCCTCCAAGCAGAAGTTGAATGGGAAGACGTCATCAACATCGAGGACTAATCGGAAGGCTTGATGCCTGCCAACAACGTTACGACACGTATCGTG
>JAQXFM010000149.1 GCA_029250305.1 Candidatus Poseidoniaceae archaeon
GGTTGAGAACGCATGAGACGCCGTAGGCTTGGCCCGCACGGAAGGCATGGTCGACGCCGCCGATTTCAGGATCCTCTGCTTTCATTCGTAGCATGACCGTTTGTGAGTAAGCGACAAGGGCGCCATAGATGGCTTCGATGAGCTGCGCTGCCTCGACGTCATCGAGAAGGTTTTGAGCAGTTGTAAGGCCTGCAAACACCGCACGCTCGTAGATCTTGAACGCCGCAATGGTGTCTGTCGTTTCTATTTGCATTGCTTCGCCGATAAGTTGCTTCCAATCGTCCATAGTGTTACCACACCGCACCTGCTCCTTGAAGGTTAAGGCGACAATACCGCACAGAGGGCCTCAAAAGAGGCCCTCTTTACGATGCTGATTGGCTTCAAATTTTGAAGTCGGTGCCTTCGCCTTCGACAATACCTGCTTGTCGAACGGTTCCATCGGCTGCGACGAATTCCCCGGCCTTGGTTTGCTTGTCATACAAGCCAACCAATTCCTTTCGGGACACGCTGCCTTCTTCGCCGAGGGCCACTGTCAACGAACTCACGATGGTCTGGAGGGTTTGGAGGGCGCGGTCTCGGTGGGAAGCATCGATGGTGTGATCGGAGTAACGTGCCTCTTCGAAGATGGAGAGGAAGTCACTGAGTTGCTCCGCTGGAACCATGTTGAACGCTGAACGAACAGCCGACTCGAATTCACGGGTCGTTTCGTACACCTTCTTCATGAAGCCATATCGCTTGAAGTGCTTCACTAAACTCTTGTAACAATCGAAGATTGCAGCGATGTATTCGTTGCTTGCTTCAAGTTGCATCATTGTGTCAGTGAGGATACCCTTCAAGGCCTGCACCTGTCGGCGTTCTTGAGCACGCTGATAGTAGATCAGTCCACCAATCAACAAGGCCATCAACAGCACACCAAGGGCCATGCCTCGAGCTGGGGTGAAGAAGCCCGATTGCGCGTCTATGGAGGTTCTGATTTCATAGACAAGTTCGTGGGTAATGTTATCTTGGGATTCTTCGAAGTAGGTCGATCCTGGATAGTACGCGATGATTCGCCATTGTCCCTCGCATGGTTCGCCATCACAGCTTGTTCCTGCGAACGCCCATTCGAACTCAGCAACACCTTGTTCATTTGTTTTGGACTTGTTTGTGCCTTCAACGACCCATTGTGCATCTGCTTCCGACCAATACTGTCGGACAAACCACACTTCTTCGTTCTCAACTGCAAGGTCGAGACGGTCTCGGAGAAGAGCAACCGAACCGATGACGGCTTCACCGTTTTCGAGTCCGTTTCCTGCAAGGTGGCTCCATGTCTGCTTAACTTGCAAGTCGATGCGAGAGCGGACAAGAATTTCCATATCGACAAAGGAACCGTTCAGGACATTGGATGAATCCTTGTCGCAACCACCTGGAACATTGACGTCAGGTTCGAAAGCAACTCGCAATGTTCTGAATCCTTCCAACTTGCCGCCTGTGGTTTCGACACCTTTGAGGGTCGGGTTTTGGCTTGGATCGCCACTGAACCACTCAATCGTACCGTCGATTTCACTGGTGCGAATCGTTGACACTGGGCGGATGTTCTGGTCTGGGTCGAGGTAAATGTTGAGACACTTTCCACCAACCCACTGTCCGTTGGATTGTGACAACTTCGCATCAAGATGGAACGATTCCTTGAGGTAGAGAACAGGGTAGTTCGAACCATTTGGCGCAGTCCATGACTCGACGCTGGACTTGAAAGGTCCAACTTCGTTGATTGCGAGGGTCGAGTTCGAGAACACATCGAATTCGGTCAGAACCGTCTTGTTCTCGTATCGGTATGCGTCGTTGTTGTCGTAGGAAGAGTAGGTGACAGTCACCTTCGCCTTACCAGCCATCACGTCAGAGAGTGGGCAGAGGATGGAGTATCGACCGTCCATGTCCGTCATACCTGCTTGGCACGAGGTCGGGTTGGATTGGCCGTTAATCATCTCGTAACTCACACGGATGTTTCGGTTGGTGAGGTTGGTTCCCAATTCATCTTGGAGTTGGCCTGTGACCACCATTGGCTTGGGCACAACTTCGCCGGTAACTGGGTTGACTTCACTTGTGTAGACGATTTGATCGTCAACGGTGAGCGAGGTTCGTCCAATCAACGAGAAACCGTTTGCGTTGTTCGTCATCTTCAACCTGAAGTGATCGTTTCCAGGAACGCTGGTGCACGGATCCCATGCGCCTTGAATGGTCAAGGAAGTTGGTTGCAGAGCTTCGCATCCTTCGTTTGGAAGGTTCTCTTCGAATCGGAGGATGACGTTGACTGGTCCGAATCCGTCAGGAAGGAAAGATTCTGGGTCGTCACGTAGCAACTGTGGGTTGAGTGGGCTGATGTTGGACTTCAAGCAGCCAACCGTTTCGTTCCGGTCAAGGATGCCGTCTTGGTTGAAGTCACGGTCAGGAACATTGTCGCCGTTGCCGTCATAGAAGCACAGGTGGGAATTATCCGGTTGTGGTTCTGGTAAGGAGATTAAACCAGCCGCTGGAGCAAGGGTTGCAACAACTTGTCGGTGGAAGACGCCGTTGAAGTCAGAGCCTTCGAAAATCACGTCCACGAGACCTGAATTGGCGCCGTCGAGAGCAGCGCCGCCTGAATCGCGAATCGAGGTCTTATTGTCGTCCACCACTTGGGCAGTGAAATCCCAACGATCGCCAGATTGACGGAGGTTTGGATCAACCGATACAACTGAGAGGTAGGTTCGGGAAACGACCCACACTTCTTGCATCATCGTGTTGCCCTTAAGCAATGATGTGCCAGCAAACTCAAATTGCAAGGAATACTTGCCGAGTGGGTCTTGTGCAGAGATGTTGAATGGCACTTCAAAGAATCCGTTCTCATCCGTGTAATTCACACCACTTCTTCCATCTGCAGACCAGGTGTAATTGACGGCTGCATTACGAACTGGTTGCAATGAATTGTCGACCAACTTGGCTTGGATGGTTGTGCTGCTGTTTCGATACAAACGTGGCAGGGAAGTGGTCTGGAAGTCAGTGGTTCCGACAACGGTGACGTTGATGTATGCGCCTGTCGCTGCCAAGGTGGAACTGTTTCCAGTGAAGTAATACGCAGAGTTGGTGAAATCAACGCGCATTCCGTAGGTTCCAGAGCCGTATTGGCTGTACCATGACCAGTTGTAGTCGAACTCAGCAACGCCGTTGCTCAGAACAGGGCGTTGGGTGTAAGCAGTTTCACCTGCACCCAAGAATTGTCCATTTCCGTCAACGTCAACTTGGAGAGCCACTGGATCAGCATCCCATGGATCGTTGGTTCGGTTGCTGACCGCTCCAATCACTTGGAGAGAGTCTCCAGTGTTCATTTCAGGAACGATTTCACAGCGAACTTGGCTGTTTGGATCGGTTGGGTCAACTGCACCACATGGTGGCAAGTCGCCGTCGCCGCCATTCACGAGATTGATGAACCAATGCGTCGAGTTTGTGCTGATGAAGTCGCGGAGGTTTGCTGCTTCACCCGTCAATGTCTCAGGTGTACCGTCCCAGTTGGTCGGGTATGGTTTCGACTTGGAAATGTCACTGAACACGAGGCCTGCCCCGTTAAGTGCCTGCTCGTGGTACAATGTTGCCCAGTTACCAAAGCTACCGTCGCCGTTGTTGATCGTGGCATCGAAGTAGTACACTGGGTTCACACCGGAGAGGATCATTTGCGCTTCGATGTTCATGCGGTGCATGACTCGGATCGACTGGGCTTCTGTGTCATCGCCGTGGAGGTACGGGAACGGCCACTCAGTGGCGAGTTCCGGTTTGACACTGGCCGTGACTTCGTAGTCGCCTGCCGGTAAACTTGTGTTCGTGTAATCATACTCGATGATATCGCCATTGCTGTCAAGCAGTGGTTCAAGCATGTTGGTGTTGGAGTTCCAGGCAACTTCTTCATAGCCGCCAGGAACCTTTCCTACTCCATTATCACGGGTGGAATTCCACTGAATTTGCTTCCAAACTCCGTTGATTCCAATGTCTTGGACGAAGGTCACGGAGACAAGGCCAGATGGCCCGCTTCGGTATCCGTCGCCGCCTAATCCAGTGAAGTTGGTCGGGTTGGTGAGGTTACCAAAGACGCCGCCACGAACGGAGAACGTCATCGGCACGCTTGGGACCAAATTGTTGAAGATACCACGTTGGACGTCAGCGGTGTAATAGGACCACATGTCAATCCAGAACGGTTGCTCATCGCTTCGGAAGTAGCTGTTCATGAAGATGTCAGCGGTCAAGTTTGCTTCTGCTCCGACGTAGTAGGATTGTGATTGGTTGCCGTTGAAGAGGAACATTTCAGTCACTTCTGCGTAGACTCTGTACGTTGTGTTGTCACCAACAGTCAGGTCTTCAGGGTAAAGGAACTGACCAACGCTAAAGTTTCCAGATGCAGTGGTGAGCACGTCAATGGTTTCAATCGCCGTTGTGTTGTTGCCGGTCCACTCGATGTGAACTTGCACAGGGAGGCCGACTGCAGGTTCGAATTGGGCGGTGACAGGGTTCACCCAATCCACGTGCCCACTGAAGATGGACGGTGTTTGTGCATCGAGCCAGAGTTCGTTTGGTAGGTTGAGCGTGATGAAGGTCGGTGCCTTGTCGTCTGCGTCAAGCGTGCAGTCATTGTCCGAATCCCAGTCGCTGGACTCGCCGCCGTTGTAACATGGTGTACTTGTGTACGTTTCTTCCAAGTGGTTGAAATCCAAATCGTCACGGGTGTCGTTATCGTCATCTTGATCGATGGCGTCGGGTCCTGTGTTGCTGTCAAGCGGGTTAGCGATTCCTTCGCCATCGCCAAAGTCGTCGTGATCCCAAGGGTTGGTCGAGTTTCGGTCAAAGCGGGTTGGCCAAAGAAGCACTTCGTCTTCGTCGTTCATACCGTCTTCGTCGTCATCTTCGTCGATGTCGTCTCGAGCGCCGTCGTTGTCGTGATCAAACGCTTGTGTGATACTGATTGCGAGTTCGACGTTGTTAGGAATACCGTCGCCATCCCAATCATTGTCTGCCCAATTGACAATTCCGTCATTGTCATGGTCGAATGGAGATTCTTCTTCGCCCCAGAAGCAACCGGGGAGAAGTGCTTGGTCAACATCGAGAATACCGTTGTTGTCGTCGTCGGTGTCTTCGGCGTCTGGAACACCGTCGTTATCGTTGTCAACGTCGTAGAGTGATGGTTCTCGGAGACCTTGTGACATGATTCCTTGATCCCACACTGCCTGGAAGAATCCGTCTTCATCGATGTCAGCATCGTTGCCGTCGTCATCGTTGTCTTCACAGTTCGTTCCGCTGAAGAAATTGCCATTCTCTTGATTTGCATCGTTGTCATGGTCGTCATCGGAATCGATTTCGAAGTAATCCCAGATGCCGTCGTTGTCGTCATCGACATCGTACCAGTCATAGACTGAGTCGTAATCATTGTCCAAGTCAACGGTCATGTTGGTGAAATCACCATCAACGTCTCCGTCCACGTCGTTCTTGAGGAGATCTGCCCCCAATTCATCAGGGAAATCGGCATCTAATTGCTCAAATAAAGCATCGCAAATTTTCTTGGTAGCCGAAAAAATTAAAACCTTAGTCATCTCCTTATCCGTCTTTAGTAAATGACGCAA
>JAQXFM010000152.1 GCA_029250305.1 Candidatus Poseidoniaceae archaeon
TCCTCCAATCAATGTCAGCGGCGGTCCAAACGAGTGGACCGGTTCGGCGGTAAATTGGTCTTCTTCTTGGTTGACGGAAGTGGACGAGAATGGCGCTTTTTCTGTGAGCATCGCCACCCCGTCAATGGAGGAAAGCCTTCCATCAGGAACTCGCATCCATCTGACGCCTCATCTTGAACGGCGAGGACCAGTGGGCGATCAATCCCTTTCGAGCCTCGACCAAACCTCATCGTCCTCTCATGTCCCATTCATCTATGACCGAGTTCGCCCCAACACCATTGCCTTGATTGCGCTGGACCCGGGTGGTTATGCCCCTGCTGACAACCACTTGTGGATGAAAGGGCAAGATGTCGCGCTTCGAGTCACCCTCGAAGACCAAGAAGGACTTTCCAACAGTCTTGAACTCCACACTTGGCTTGAATCAAGCGATGATACGAACCTCGACGGGGTGATGGATGCGGACGAATATTCTTCACAATCGGTCACGTTCAATAGTGGCTTAACAGAAGCCGTGGTTGATTTGCCCCTTTTATCTTGGATTGACATCACAGGAGGCGCTTCTTCGGGACGGGCAAGCGTGGTCATTCGAGCGACCGATCTTGCAGGAAACATGTTGCAAGGCGGCGGCGAGTATGGTGAAGCATCCGATTTGGGAACCATCTTTGTTCAAGAACGCTATGACACGCTCATTGACACATCAACGATGACCTTTGACGATGTGAATGGCTCGTTGCTCTTGGGTCACGAACACACCTTCCAGTTCACACTGACCGATGGAAACGGCATTGCTTCACTTGATGAAATTGAATTTGCCTTGCTCGGCCGGGATGCTTCTAACACCTGTTTCATACGGTATATGCCCCGGTTTGAAACAACTGAAGCTGATGGAAACTGCTTCGAGACGCACCCTGTGGTGGTGGTCCAGCAAGTTGGTTTGCAGCAATCTTGGACGGTTGAAATCAGGTTCAGGCTCGCATGGGACCTTTCCAACGGTGCGGATTTCGGTGCCTCGAACCCGTCATTGAAATTGTTTGATGAGGGGCAAGATCTGGGTCTTGGGCTGTCCAAACTTGATGTGTTCTCGTGGTCGGTTGCGTCAGCCCTTACGGTTCAATCAATTGTGTTTGAAGACCAAACCTCACCTCTTGGTGAAACAGAGAACGGGCACTTGTGGCTTCACAGAAACGACTTGGTCAATTTGACCCTTTACCTTGTTCACGCCAACACCACGATTCTTGCTGAACATGTGCCTGACACCGTTGTAGCAGAGATTCTCCTTTCCGATGGCGAACGCTCTGGCTTGACCAATGTGACCTTTGACGTTGAAGGAAGGGCACACACCCAACTCTTGTTGGATGAACAAATTCTACAGCACAACACTGGTTTCATCGAGGTCATCATCGAAGGAAATCTGCTGCAATATGGCCAACGCTTCGATCTCACCTTGGATCGGTTTTCGCCTCAGTTAGCCGTGCCCCCAGGCACGTTGGCTGTTGTTGATTCAAACGCCTTGGACATGCAAGAGGTGATTGTCATTCTCACCGACCAAGAGGGACTGAGTGATGAGGCATTGATGATGCACTGGCGCTTCCTTCGGGCTGGCGAGGCGCTTGAGGGCGCCTCAGGTTCAACGTTCTTGGCCAAGTCCGCAGGCGAAGGGACAACCAACACCTATTCTGGGCAAGTTGATTTGAGCCCCCAAGCAACAACGCCGCTCGAACAAGAGGACCGGCTCGAAGTCTGGTTCTCAGCCTCCGATCGTTCTGGTCGCATCGTCACAGGGCATGGGACGAGTGAATCGCCTCTCACGCCAAGCTTCCGATGGGTGGCGTTTGAACCGCGCTTTGACGACATTGTTGTAACGCCCTACTCACCAATCGTAGGCGAGAACATCAGCGTTTTTGTCCGAGTGGCCAATGAAGGTTTGCTCCCAGGCAATGTGACGGTGCAGTTGCAGGATTCTGAAGGACGGATTCTTCAAAGCAACGATTCTCAACTCCAACCCGGCTCTTGGGTTGAGCACCGTTGGAGTGTTGAAACATGGACAACTGGATATTTGGGGTTGAAGGTGTCGATTGTCAATGTAACAGGTGACATTCCTTTGCCCATGGGCAGAGTGACAGCCTCACAAGACAGCAGTCAGGGTGGTGTTGATGCCCTTGGCTTTGCGGTGCTTGTCGTTATATTAGCTGCAGGTGTGCTTGGGTTCTCTTTGTATCGACGAAGGGAGACAATGGCGGAATTCACCCACCATCAAGTCGAAAAGGCCATGCTTGACCGAAGCCTTCCACCTCCTCGGCCCAAGGATCTTGATGACCTTGGTGAAGAGCAATAGTCAAGAACAGGAGGTCCGAGCGTTGGGTACAAGCCGGGGTTCCCGAGCGGTCAAAGGGGGTGGACTCAAGATCCTCTGCGTAAAGCTTCGCAGGTTCGAATCCTGCCCCCGGCACTGAGTAAAAACCAACGTGCTGCGAAGCCTTCGACACCACATTGAGTTCAGTCCACATCGACCCATGGCGATGTGTCACATGTGCCATCGTAGTAGATGAATCCATCTTGGAATCCAGCAACAAAATTCACTTTATCACAGCCATCATCACAGAAACCATCTGGACTTTGATACCATAAATAAGTCACCCAATTGGACCCATCCTCTGAATCTCCATTGATTTCCCATGTGCTGCTTTGGAAGTCGACGACCGTTTCGTCGCCGGCTGAGTTTTTGACGCGCAACGTGACGTAGACTTCCGCATCCACCTCCTTCTCATCAGACCCTTCGAGCCAACCGGCCGCTCCGTTGAGAATTTTGACCGTGACGTTGAGCGCATTGTTTTGATCGACCTCTTTGGATGTGAATGTGTAGTCATCCCCGCCGTACATGTTTTCGTAGGCTTCTCCACACCCGAAGAGGTTGGATGGGCCAGTGCAACCTGTCAATAAGATGGCACACAATAGGGCGCAGCCTAGCTTCGCGAGTGAGTGCATGGAAACACCCTCAAACGTACGCACCAACAAGGCTCACAGTCACAAGGATCGGGAGCACGATCATTGGGAGTTTTGGAATTGATTCAGTGTAGCCTCGAAGGTATGGAGCAACGATGGTGAAACAGAAAAGGGATAATCCAACTGCGCTCGCTGTAAGAAGAGCGGCCATTGAACTGGCATCGTCCATCGTGAAACTGCAGATTAGATTGATGGCAGAAACAGCGAGCACGCCACCTCCAATGGCCATCCGCATTGCGTTCATTTCACCAAGGGCAGCCTCAGGGGCCTCTTTCCC
>JAQXFM010000181.1 GCA_029250305.1 Candidatus Poseidoniaceae archaeon
CTCCGTGGACATTCCCCCCTTTGAGTTGAATTTCTTTGATGGCTGAAATCGTATCAGCAGTTTCGCCTGACTGCGTAACAGCAAAGTGAAGCGCACTTGGATTGATGACAGGGTCGTTGTGCCTAAATTCGCTGGATATGTGAGCTACAGCAGGGATACGAGCTAACTTCTCAATCAATAACCCGCCAATATCAGCAGCGTTGTACGACGTGCCGCAGCCAAGCAGGCGAACATGAGGAATCTTTGCTAGGGTTGCTGGTGTGAGTTTCAAGCCACCCAAGCGGCCGCTTCCACCAGCACGGTCGAGCCGGCCGCTGATGCAGTGTCGGATTGCGTCGGGTTGCTCATAAATTTCCTTCAACATGTAGTGAGGGAAATCACCAAGTTCAGCCTCGCCCCAATTGTTTTCGAGGACGCTGCTTTTGGTATCGCTGGCCCCCCCTGTCAACGTGGAGAGTTTCACAGAAGTGGCAGTCAGTGTTGCGATGTCTCCATCTTCGAGGTAAATGACCTGCTGAGTGTGAGCAGTGAGGGCATGAGGATCGCTTGAAATGAACATTTCATCCACGCCTTGCCCGATAATTAACGGTGAGCCGTTGCGTGCACAAACGATTGTGTCATGGTCGGCAAACAAGGCGCAGATGCCCCATGTACCACGTGCCTGTCGGAGTGTTCTACGAACCGCTTCTTCGGGGTTGTTATCAATGGATAATTCCCGTTCAATGATGTGAGCAAGCGCTTCAGAATCGGTCTCGCTTTGGAGTTCCACGCCTTGAACTTCGAGACTCGTACGCAACAAACGGGCGTTTTCGATGATGCCATTGTGGACGATGACGACTTTCCCCCCAGAAGAGGCGTGTGGGTGGGCGTTTTCATCGGTCACACCACCGTGAGTTGCCCAGCGAGTGTGAGCGATTCCGATTTGTCCATCGATGGTGGAAGGGAGAATTGTACGTAATTCTTGCACTTTGCCAACTTTCTTGTGAATTGTGACTGCACCGTTTTTTACGGCGATCCCTGTTGAATCGTAGCCACGGTATTCCAAACGGCGCAACCCTTCAACCAGCAATGGTGCTGCTTGATGAGGCCCAATATATCCAAAAATACCACACATCATTGACACCTCAGCATTGGACGTTCGTTGAACAAATCGGGCATGCGACCTTTCTCAGCGTCATGTCTTTGACGACGAATTTAGCACTGCAGTCAGGACATGTGAGGTCCCGTTGAGGAGGGGCAATGCCTGGAAGCGGTGGTAAGCCACCCAACATTGGGAGTTCGCCCGGTGCAGGGAGTGGTGGTAATTCGCCGGGTGCCGGCAATGGAGGCAACTCTTGAGGCGACGCTGCAGTTGCATTGGGCGCAGGGAGCGGAGGAAGTGGTGGAAGATTCTCAGTGATTTCAGCAAACTCTCGTTGTTGCTTTCGTTGCATCCTTCTGTTTAATCGAGCGTTTCCTGCACCTGCTTCAGCTTTTGCTTCAAGGCTATCCGAAAGCGAGATGTCCTTTTCTTCGAGTTCCACTGTTGCTGTAGAAGTGTCCACAACCAACTCTTCGTGTTCAGTGTCAATCGCCAACAACGGGCCGTCATCCCCTTCGGG
>JAQXFM010000186.1 GCA_029250305.1 Candidatus Poseidoniaceae archaeon
CACCGAAGAAGTTGGTTGCCATACCCTCCATTTTAGTTCGGTCTTTGACGCAGTTCATCTCGCTAAGTTTCTCAAGGCGTCAACGCTTGATGCTGCCAGCACGACCTTGGCCATTCACGTGACTGATGGTTGGAAATTGCAAGACATCTCTCTCTCAATCAACAGAGCTCGGGAACTTTGGGACCTACATATTTCACATCACGCCGAACCAACCGGCGATGAACAGGAAGCACCTATGGTGCTCTCTGAATTGGAGATCCGTCACATTGTGATGACCGAAGCAGGCATGGATGCCATGGCAGAAATTTCTATAGAAGGCACTTCAGATGAGTTGGACGAGGGCCTTCGTGTGCGAATCGTACGCGGCTCAAACAACATCAACATTCACCAACGTGAGTCGTTGGCCACCGCCTCAAAGTTCGCACAACTGTTCTACTGGATGCTTGAATCCAAGCATCCACTTCTGCTCTTTGGAATCCCTGGCGTGGTGCTCTTCATCCTCGGTTACAGGCTTTCGGGGAACATCGTTGGTGCCTTGGAAGAAATCAATTCGACCTCGATTGGTGTGACATTGGCGACCATTGCCATGACACTGATCGGTTTGTTTAGCATCATGGTTGCACTGATTTTGTACATCATGGGGAAGCAAGTGGAGCAAATACAATCCCAGTATGATTGGCCTTCTCGCACCTGACTTTGAAAGGCATTGAGAGTGAGTGGAGCATGATGACGAATATGGATGAACCTCGATTAGTTTGCTTAGACATGGACCGTGTCCTCGTCGACCACCTCTCGACATGGCAATTCGTCTACGACGGCTTGGGCATTTCAAACGATGAATCCTTTGAACTGTACAACCAAGGCCTCCTCGACGAGTGGGATTGGATCAAACTCGACATTGCTCTCATCAAGGAAAGCAGGAAAAACGGCCCACCGGTCCTCGACAGTGAACTCCGTGGTTTGATGGTCGGCATGCCGATGATGACGTATTGGAAGGAATTGATTGGCGGATTGCTGGCCCGTGACTTCCATGTCGCCATTGTCAGTGGAGGGTTGCAACAAACGGCCCGCGACATCGCTGCACAATTTCCATCAGATGGTCCATGGAAGCGACGCTGGGGTGGCATCGACCGCTTCACAGCCAACCGCTTTGGTGGTGGCAATGACACGCTTCTCCACGTTTTCACGAATGGGTGGCTCCTCGGGGCACCTGTCGGTGATGGCGAACATACATTGGATGACTTTGGGCGTTACCAAGTTCAAATGGACGGAAAAGGATCTGTTGTCAAAATGCTTCAACGCCGGCTTGGTGTGAGCAAGGAAAACACCGCATCAGTAGGTGATTCTGCTGGTGACATTAGCATGTTCAAAGAATCCGGTCTGCCAATTTGCTTCAATCCGTGGGACGATCGACCAAAAGAACACGCCCGTCACATCGTTGAAGAAAAGAACCTCCAATTGGTTGAAACCATCATTCTGGAACATTTTGGCATACCATCAACATCTTGATGAACCTCTTGGTCAAGGTACAGCCATGTTTGGCGATGATATGCTGACGTCGATTTGCCCACACTGTGGTTTTTTGCTTGGTGCCTTCATTCCTGGAATGCCTTGCCCGCAGTGCGGTGAACCGCTGCTTTAGGATTGATCGAATCTGACGCCTTCATCTTGCATGTAGGTCATGATGTGGCTCATGGCGTCGGAAGAGAGGCCTTCTGGCGGATGAATGCCTGGGGCCAGCCCGCAGCCATCCAAGGGACCACGCTCGAGAAACAACATTGCACATGCCGCAGTGACCAAGCCGGTGGTTCGAGCCATCGAGCCATCACCGTTCAATCCAGCGTCCTGAACTACGGTTCGTCTGTTTGCATCGCCAACTGTCGCCATGACTTCGAGCCATGTGAATTCCGGACGTTCATCATCGAATGTCCATGCCTCGAGGAGT
>JAQXFM010000223.1 GCA_029250305.1 Candidatus Poseidoniaceae archaeon
CTCATCAGAATCATTGTTCTGCTGAGTCCTTTCAGTTGGTTTTTTTCTCGTTGGCGGGCTCTTCTTCGGACGAACCTCTTTTGTCTCTTCAGACTGGATTGATACCGCTTCGCTCGTGAGGTATTCCATCGCTTCGTCAGAGGCCAATTCTGCCTCATGTGTGTCTGCATCATCGTCAAATATATCCAAATCCATGCCCATTGAATTCTTGGTCCGCAACGCACCCACTGCAACAAGAGCGAGAAGTGCAAAGATCGGAAGGAAGAGGATCGGATAGTCCAACAAAAGACCCAAAACCGTCATCGGAAGGGGTTGTTTTTCTTCGGCTTTCGCCTCCAATGTTAGTTCTAATTCCCCGTCAACAACCCACCAGGGTGACCATGAGACGCTCTGTGCTCCCTTCTCCTCGACAGTGAGCGCAATTGGATGCATTTCTGCGAGATGGGCAAGCGATGCATCGGTGGCAATCGGTTGTTCGCGTAGTGTGATTGAGTGAGGGAATGACGGGGGTGTTGAAAGATTGAAGGTGATTTTGAATTCAAATCCAATGTGTGATTTGAAATCGTTTTGAGCAGTCAGTGTCATCCCTTCCGTCACAGTGCAGGACACTAATCCGTCGAGAAGTTGACCTTCTGAGAGGGTGATGACATCATCCCATTGTGCCAATAATACGCCCGCTGCCACATTACCGCAGACGGAGGATGAAAACAAATCAGCCTCACTCTGACTTAACTGAAGGTCATCAATCACCGAAATTCGAGACATGTTTCGAATGGAAGATGAGAGGACAATATCGAGGAAAATTTGATCTTTTATGACGAGATGTGTTTCGTTAAAGGTAATGAGGACCTTTCTGATTTTATCTTCATCTGGGATCCGTGTGCAATCATTATCATCGACTTGGCAATAATTGTCCCATGTGTCACTGATTGCATCCCCGTCATCATCATCATCATACACATCTGGGATCTGATCTCCGTCCAAGTCAGCGCCAGCGAGTCCGTATCCATCTGGCATCGAGTGATGACCATACGAGGCAACATGTTGGGTATCGGTCGTGGTGTACACTTTGTGCATTAATCCTGCATCATTTTCGACGTAGGCCATATCGGTTGATATGTGAGCCATGTGTGTGACTTCAACGATGGCAAAAGTTGAGGAGTCAACCGATGTCAAAGCAGATGGCGATGCATCATCGATGAAATGAAGATACGCTCCATTGCTTGACCACGATAGGCTCGAGCCAGATGTAAATGACGAGGTCTGAAGCGATCCACCGGCAAAGGACATCGTGTCCAGCTGACCATTGGTGGTGAGGGATGCAACCCTGGTATCAGTTGAATCAAAACTACAAGATGCTACTTCTGAATTGAGTTCCCATTGCTTGTTCGTTTCGGTCCCATCTGCGTTCCACATTAGAAGCCTGCCTGATTCATCGCCTGAGAGAATGTGGCCTCCGTTCGAGGTAAAGTCAATGCATGTCACATCAGTGTTGTGTCCACCTGACAAACTTCGCTCCAACTCCATGGTCGATGTACGAATGAGATCGACACCATTGTTGGGATTTGGTATGGCTAAGAGCGTGTCATCTGGCGACCACGCTATGTCTTTTGGAAAAGCATTGGCCGTGGATTGAAGCGTGGTCATTTCCATGAGGTTCATGTTGAACAGTTGAATTGCATCACCTTCCGTTTCCGAGCCTGAAAGGGCGATAGCGAGCAACTCACCGTTATTTGAAAATTCCAATGTTTCGACTGGACGTGAGACTTCGATGGATTGAATCAAGGTTTCATTTTCGAGCCACATGATTGCTGCGTGATCGTTGTATCCCACTGCAAGGTACTCTCCAGAGGGGCCGATGGCAACAGCTCGTGAACCATCTGCTCCGGGATGGGATGTGACGCCTAGAAACGATATCTCGGAGGAGGTCGCAACTGCACTTGGCAAACACATCAACAAAATCGCCAAGATGGTTGTGGCATGATTGACTCGCATGTTTGGACCCCGCGCAGGATGCTATGGGTGCATCAAGGATGAAAAGCAATCGGTGATGCCTTGTTCAGAGAAAGGTGCCGCTCCAGCAACAAATGAAAGCGGTTGGTTCATCAAGGACCCACCAGTGGAAAGACCATGGTGACTGAATTACCACTCGACGAAAACGGGAACAAAATTGTGCGAATCGGCCATTCTCCCGATCCTGATGATGCATTTATGTTTCATGCAATGACCACTGGTGCCTTCCCAACGCCCGGCTACAATTTTGTTCACGAATTGCAAGACATCGAGACATTGAACCACAGAGCCATGAACTGCGACCTCGAAGTTTCCGCCGTCTCAATCCATGCCTTTCCAGAAATCTCTGACGATTACGCGCTCATGAATTGTGGTGCGTCGATGGGCGAAGGATACGGCCCGATGGTTGTTGCCAAAAGCGGAGTTACTGAAGAAGTCGCAAAGTCGAATCCAATAGCTGTCCCGGGGCTCAAAACAAGCGCATACATGGGCATCAGGCTATGTTGGGGTGATTTGGTATACGAAGTTGTGCCGTTCGATGAAATAATACCTCGTATTCTGGACGGAACTTATGTATCTGGATTAATTATTCATGAAGGACAGTTAACATATGTCGACCACGATTTGGATGTATTGGTTAACCTAGGTGTATGGTGGAACGATAAGACCGGCGGCTTACCAATGCCACTTGGAGGCAATGTTGTTCGCAGAGATTTGGGCCAAGATGTAATGGAAGATGTCACGTTATACACAAAGATGAGCATTGAACATTCGATTGCTAACCCAGATATTGCATTAGAGTTTGCTAAGAAATGGGG
>JAQXFM010000224.1 GCA_029250305.1 Candidatus Poseidoniaceae archaeon
CCAACAACTGTCCCTCGCTGAACCACTGTCATTCCAAGTTGAGAGCACTGGCTTTGGCTCCGATCGAATCTTCCTCCACGGAACCGATGGACAGGGCGAGCCACAAACGCTCATCATTGACACCAGTGCACCCGGCTCTATAGAGAGTGGAAGAGGATTTCTTAACTTCCTTTTCATCACTGTGTTCAGCGTCATTATGGGCGTAATGATCTGGACAGCGGGGTCACGACTCATCAACGCCCGCCGCTTCTGAAGAAGGCAAGCCATCGTGTGGGCTTATGGCCATCCAGCATCGTTTCGCTCGAGAACCTTCATTTGCTCTCGGCAACGACAGAAAAATCCAGCGGAAGCAAGGAGGTGAATCGGCATGTCAAAACGAGGGATGATGGACCAATTCATGGACATTAAGACTGAACATCCAGATTCGGTTTTATTTTTCCGAATGGGTGATTTCTACGAACTCTTCCATGAGGACGCAGTCACTGGTTCAGAAGTGCTCGGCTTGGCCTTGACCTCACGAGATAAAAAAGCTGACAAACCAATCAAAATGGCTGGTTTCCCATGGCATGCGTTGGAAGACAACATCAGAACCATGCTCAAAGCAGGTCACAAAGTCACCGTTGCTGAGCAAGAACAGGAACTGAGGGAGGGAGCAAAACTCCTCGAGCGGGTCGTAACTCGTGTCTATACCCCTGGAAGTCTATACGAAGAATCACTTCTAGGCACTGAAGAGCGCTCGCTCTTGCTCAGCATTTGCCTCGGGAAATCCTCCATCGGCATTGGAATCATTGATGCTTCCACAGGCCAAGCATGGGCCTCGAATTTAGACGGTGATGACAGGTTTTCACGGGCCCTTGACGAAGTACTCCGATGGCGTCCGACGGAGATTGTCGTCGCTCCAAAAGATGCAGAAGATGCGACGCTCCGAGCGTTGTTCACGCACCTCGATGGCGTCACAATCAGCCAACACAAAGCGTCGGAAGCAAAACGCAGGGACCGTCTTACGAAGGTCCTCAAAGTCGCAGATCTAGGCCACATTGACCTCGATGATGCGCCACTCGCCATCGCAGCCGCAGGATTAGCCGCTGATTACCTCGCTTCCATGCACTTGACAGAAGAAGTGCCACTTCGGGACCTTGAGGTCGTGGAAGAGAACGCTCATCTTGTGCTCGATCAAACCACCCTCAGAAACTTGGAATTGACGTCAACGCTTGCAGGTGAATACGAAGGAAGCCTCCTTTCAACCATGAATGCATGCAGAAGTGCAATGGGGCGACGCCTCCTCAAAACTTGGATTTTGAGACCTCTTGCAGACCTCAGCGCAATCGCTGCTAGGCACGATGCTGTGGCAACTCTTTCCAGATCTGCCCGCCGACTTGACGGGCTTCGAGAAGCGTTGCGGGGATTGCGAGACATGGAACGCCTTGCGACACAATTGGCGTACAACCGCTCAAACGGAAGGGATTTGTTAGCAGTAGCCGATGCGTTGGAACGAATGCCTGCCATCATCAATCTGTGCAACGAGACCGAGAACCCACTGTTGCTTCACCTTTCATCGGACCTCAATGCCTTGGAGGATGTCGCCGAGAACATTCGACGCACATTGGTCGAGGAACCGCCACTGAGCGTTCGAGATGGAGGGCTTTTGCGCCCGGGTTTTGACAAAAAAGTAGACGAGTTGCGAGAAACCGCAACGAACGGCCACACGTGGTTTGCTGAATTAGAAACGAAGCTCAAAGCCGAACTCCAAATCCCATCTTTGAAAGTGAAAATGAACCGGCAGATTGGCTGGTTCATCGAGGTTACAAAAATCAACGAAACCAAGGCACCGGAGCATTGGAAGCGAAAGCAGCAGATGACCAACGGCTCGAGGTATGTTACTGATGAGTTGCTTGAACGAGACGACGCCCTCCTCACCGCAGATACCAAGCTGAAAGAACTGGAGTATCGAGAATTCATCAATTTGAGAGAGGCTTGCAAGGGCCATGCTCAGACATTGGCCCTAATTGCTGGAAAAGTAGCTGCGATCGATGTGTTGCAATGCTTTGGCACCATCGCTCGAAGTCGAGCGTGGACTCGCCCGGAAATGGCTCAAAGCGACCAAATGAAGGTTCAAGGCGCCCGACATCCTGTGCTCGAACAGCAATCTGGTTTTGTTCCAAATGATTTGGATTTGACAAAGAAACGCAAGTTCCTGCTGATCACTGGGCCCAACATGGGAGGAAAGTCGACCTACTTGCGCACCACGGCACTGATGAGCATCTTGGCGCAAAGTGGCTCGTTTGTTCCAGCCGAGAAAGCAAAAATTGGCCTTGTGGACAGAATATTCACACGAGTTGGTGCAAGTGATGACCTCCGACGTGGCCGTTCAACATTCATGATGGAAATGATTGAGGTCGCACACATCC
>JAQXFM010000242.1 GCA_029250305.1 Candidatus Poseidoniaceae archaeon
ATTGGCGTCTCGTACCTCAAAGCCTTGCATAAGGCTCAGGAAGACAAGGGTGCGCTGATTGCAAGCGGTGCCTACCGTTCCCCTCCAATGGGTGGCGTTCACAAGGGTGCTGCGGCAGGTCTTGCTCCAGCGTACTCGTTCTCCGCCTACGTGGCCGAAGTCGATGTCGATGTTGAAACTGGAATGATCAAGTGCACCAATGTGTGGGCCGCTCACGATTGTGGAAAAGCGCTCAACCCGATGGCAGTGAAGGGTCAAATCATTGGTTCATGCCACATGGGCCTTGGCCAAGTGTTGTCTGAGAAAATGGTGTATGGTCGAACAGGACACCTGCAAAATCCAAACCTCCTCGAGTACAAGATTCCATCTGTGCACGAAATGCCTCATGTTGAGCCGATCATCATTGAGTCATGTGATCCTGAAGGTCCATTTGGCGCAAAGGAAGCCGGCGAAGGGCCACTCCTTCCAGTGCTTCCAGCCGTGGTCAACGCAGTGTACGATGCCATCGGCATCCGCTTGAGGGACTTACCTCTCACGCCCGATGTGGTGTTCAAAGGCATCGAGAAAGGCATGAAGGCCGCCGGTGTGGACGATCCATTGGATTTGACATCGCCTCGCGTCGAACACGGACCCTTGCAGCCCCTTCTTGTGAAACGAGCAGCCGAGCACAAGGTGCGGGACCGAGCGCGACAGCGTTCGGAAGACACCGATCCATACGTGAATGGCGTGCTGTTTGGATTCGATCCAAACCTTCCTCTCGAGGATCAAGTCGAAGGGTGGCGAACCGCAACTGAGCCAGATCCGGAGCAACTTGCAGAACTTGGGCTGGCTGGGAAAGCTTGGCTCAAGAAGGAACAACGACACATGGGCGGTGATGAATGATGCTGATGCCTCCATTCACCCTTCATCACCCCACCACTGTTGACGAAGCATGCGAACTCGCTGCAACGTTGATGGCTGCTGGAGAAGACTTTGACTGGGTCGCTGGTGGAACCGATTTGGTTCCTAATTACAAGTGGCACATCAACACGAAGCCCCACGTGATTTCACTGGCCAAAATCCAAGGTACCGACACCATCTCTTCCAATGAACTTGGATGCATGGTGAGGCTTGCCGACCTTACGGAGGAAAATGGCGTGCACTCAGTCGTTGTTCAAGCAGCATCAAAGGTTGCTTCTTCATTGGTTCGAACAAATGCCACCTTGGGCGGAAACCTATGCCTCGACACTCGGTGCTTCTGGTACAATCAGGGAGAAGACTGGCGCCGTTCCATCGATTGGTGCCACAAAGCAGATTGCGGAACGGGTGCTGATTGCCGTGTCATTCCAAATCAAAACACCCTCTGTGTTGCAACATACCAGGGTGACATCGCTCCAACGCTCATGGTGCTTGGAGCAAGCGTGCACTTGATTGGTCCAAATGGTGCAAGGACCCTCCCGATTGATTCCTTTTACCAACTTGATGGAATAAAGAAGAATGTACTTGAAGAAGGTGAATTTTTGCTCAAGGTTACCTTGCCAGAAGATGCAAACAGGCGAACTGGTTCCTATCAGAAACTCAGAGTGCGAGACTCTTGGGACTTCCCTGAAGCCGGTGTCGCAGCTTCGTGGATTGAAGGCGATCCGACCTCGCTTGTTGTGGCAACCACTGCACTGGAATCAATCCCTCGAACTCATCCCGAAGAAGTCGCTTCTGTTTTGGAGGCTGGCTGGGATGGAAATGCATCCGTGAAAGCCCTCTCGACAGCGGTGCAAAAGAGCGTGAAACCTGTGAACAACACCGCCCTCCCGCCACGGTACCGCCGTTCGATGGTTCGTGTGCTCACAAAACGAGCTGTTCAGGGTTTATTGGAGTGATAGTATGACTCGAAACCAATCCCTTTTGTTTTGCCTTGCGCTTCTCCTCCTCGGTATGACGCTTCCTCCTTCAGTGGCGGCACAAGACCAATTTGAAGCCCCAAGTTGGACCCTTGGTTGGTCCACAGACATGGATGATGGGTTTACCATCGAAATGGATGATGATTGGGACATCGATGGAGAAATTGTCGCTTACATTGAAAACACACGTATGAGCCAAGTGGAATTGGAATTGACGTACGAGGTTAACACTTGGACACCTTACACCTATGAGGGGCCAGAAAGCATTACTGTGGCAGCAGGTGAAAACAAGACCTTCACCATCACGCTCTCAAATGATAACGACATTGATGCTCGGGAATACAACCCGGACAACACATCTGCCTTGACAGTAACAGCGGACGAAAAAGTCGGTGACACCTCAACTGGCAACCAAGAGATCGAAGGAACCATCCGAGTGCCTAAAGTGTTCAACCTCAAGCCAGAAGTGACGCTTTCCGAAGATGATCTCTATGCGGGTTCAACTGTGGACCTCTCGATTCAATTGATGAACCTCGGCAATGCCAAAGATGCTGTCAAAGATGCTTCAGCAGAAGTCAGGAGTTGCCCTCACCTCACTGTGGAAGGGTTGGATGCTCTTGTGAACACTCTTGTAGATCCCACTGGCGCTCAAAACGGAAAAGAAACCTCTGCGATTCTAACATTGGTTGCCTCGGAGAGCCAGCCGCGTCGAACATGTGAGGTGACGATCTCGTTGGTTTCCGAAGGCGACGATACCGCCCGTAGCACCACCTTTGACGTCGATGTCATCGCCTACGAGGAAGAGACAAAGCCGACAAACGACGGCAACAACGACGATGACTCCACCGCCTCAGAAGATGGCCTGAGCATGGAGTCAAACACCGTTCCCGGCTTCGCAGCGATTGAAGCAATAATGGTCGTGGCAATGGTAAGTCTCCTTCGCCGAAAAAAGACATTCAACTGAATGAGATGTAGTTTTCTTACATTCTTTTGCCGAATTCACTCAAAAAATTGTGCACAGGAGGTATATCAACCTCTTCATCTCTCGATTTTTATTGGAGCACCCATGGAGAACCATTATGAGTGGAGCGAAGTTCCGACGAATGTCTTTACGAGCAGATGCAACGCGAGATGAGAAGAAGGAGGGATAAAATTGGCAGAAACAGAAGCAAAAAAACTCTCCGTTGAATCCTGGCTCAAAGTTGGGCTCATGGCTTCTCTCGTCGTCTCTGTCGCTTTGATCGGGTTGGTCAGCCTCAACAAGCAGACCGTTCTTTCCCCGTATTCTACATCGGATGATGCCTACTCTAACCAACAACTGACTTCCATGCGGGATGATTTTGCTAGCAATGATTTTGCTATCGCTAACACAATGTCCACGCCAATGCTTGTCAACGACTGGCAAGATCCTCACCGCACCATGCTGGTGATCGCTGGCCCAGAGAAGCCATTCGATGCTGCAGAAGCTTCCGCCATGTATGACTTCGTTACGAAGAAAGGCGGAAAAGTCATTCTTGCAGCAAATTCAGTCAACGCTCAACTTGTCGCCGACCAATTTGGTGTCAAGTACTTCGGCGACATGGTTCTCGACGACCAACGGTACTACGAGATGACCAACGAACTTGATGAAGTCCAACCTGGCGACTACCGCCGATTGTGGGCTGCGGCAAGCCTCCGTGCAAATGTGACTGAGATGGGCGATGAACGATTGATTCCTTGCTCTCAAGGAAACCTCGACATCGGCGTGTACGATAACTGCCGTTTGCCAGTCCTCTTCCACCGCCCAACTGCGATCCAAGTCCTCGATGACCAAACAGACACAAACCGCGACGTGAATGTGCTCGCTGCAGCGTCTACCTCAGCAGTGATTGTGACCGACTCGAGTAACCTTGACATCAACAGCGACAAAAACCCAACGCTTGGTGAAGGAAAGACCGGAC
>JAQXFM010000253.1 GCA_029250305.1 Candidatus Poseidoniaceae archaeon
CGATGTCTCAAATCCATCGTGATCTTCGGGCCACGCCGACCATGATCGGTGGGTGAGTCCATGGCATCCGACGGTCAACCGCTCGCCATGCTTTGCTAGCAAAGCACTGAACCATTCGCTAAATTCATCGGATTCAAACAAGTCTGCGATGACGAAAAGAGTCACAGCGTGGGTGGTGGTGTCAAGCCAGGCCTCAAAGGACTTCATCGCTGATGTGTACGGCTCAGAGAGCTGCTTTCCAGCGACAGGGCGTTTGCTGCGAGTTGGGTGGCCTTGTGCAGAAGGAACATGACGCAAGTCATCAAAGTCGACGGTCAGCCACGTGCGCTTCAAAGGCGTCACCTCCGAGGCAAATCGATGATGTGGAGGCGATGTGGCACGGTGCGTTCACCGATTTCGATCCCAATGAATTCCTCGATGATTTCCCCTTGCCATCCTTCACAGATGCGGGTTGCTGTTGCCAGTCCTGCGATGTTGTGGGGGTGAACAGTGATTTCGATTCGATGGAAGTTTTCTTCTTGCTGTGCACGCTGTTCGAGCCACGAAAAGATTCTGTTTGCTGATAACATGGCAATGCCTTGGCGTTGGAACGAGGGTCGAACCCAGTAGCCAAGGTTGTATGAGGAGCCAACCAGTTGCAGTTCATCGCCAAGCCCAATGAGGCCAACAAAGGTGTTCGTCTCATGCTCACAGACCCACCAAAAGTGCAAGCGGTCAGCACCTGCTTGGCTTTCCACATCGAACAGCATGTCGCTTAACTGGCCTTGGACATTGAACGAGGCATCGAGCCATGGAAGCGCAGTTTGTGCCGCAGCAGGGTCTTCGTTGTAGGCTTCAAGCAATGAGGGAAGGATCGATTTGCTGACCGGCTTGAGCACCAAGCGTTGGTCGAGTTCGAGTTCCGGTGTCATCGCTTATGCCCCACTGCCGAGTTGAGCGACGGCAGCGGTCACATTTTCATCGTTTGGATGCACATGTTGCGCCATCGCTAGCGTCCATTGTAAGTGCTCTTCGCGACCCAATTGCCGCATGGAAGCCCCAATGTGGAGCAACATGTCGAGGTTGTGTTCCAAATGTGGGCCAAGGACATCAAGGGTTTGAGCGGCTTCAGGAAGTTTGCCTGCCTTGATGGCTTCCAAAATAGCCACCACTTCTCGATACACTTGGCGTGGATCCCATGGCTCTTGGGCAGGCCATGGCCAAATGCGATTGTTGTGTTGCGGTTCTGGAGCAGGGGTGGCCGATGTTTCATCCGGCAACTCCGGTGTGACCGTTTCGGTCTCCGAGGTCGTTGGGAGTTCAGGGGTTGCTTCGGCAAGGTCAGGAATCTCGGGCGTCTCAACATGCGCAGGTGCAACAGAGTCCATGGCGTCTGGAAGCTCTGGTGTTGAAGGAGGAAGTGGTGCGGGTTCGGGTGCTGAGGCGATGGCCTGTGTGATCGGCAAAGCCGCGGTTTCGACAGGCGATTCGCCAGGTAGGTCCGGTAGGTCTGGCGTGGAGGTCGACGTGCCAGGCGCAGGACCAACGCTTCCGGTCAAATCATCATCGCTTTCTGTCTTGACCATTGGCGAGTACAAGTTTCCAACCCCCGTATGGACGGGTTCAGCGACCTCTGTCATTGGGTCATGCGCTTCGATTTGGAAATCCACGGGTGTGGCCGGAGCATCGCTTGTTTCGAGTTCGACGGCTTGTGGAGATTCATATTCCACGGTTTCAGAGAGGGTTGGATTGCCTGCTTTGATGAATCCAAGTGAATCTTCATCACCAGCGTCACCCAACTGACTCTGCCCAATCTCAACAGTGACTTCACCCATTGATAACACGGCTTCGACGGCAAATTCTTCTTCCGCTTCGAAGTCTTCATCGCTCAACAAGGTCGCCATGAGGTCATTGCCGGAGGAGGTAGGGGTTGCCATTGGCTGGTCGCGGGCTGCTTTGTCCATCACATAGTAGCACTGAGCACAATTCGTGGCGCCCACAGGGTTGACAAATTCGCAGTAAGGGCAGACTTCCCCGTCCACTGATTCGTGTTTCTTTCTCCGAAACATGATCTGCACCCCGAATGCTTCGTCCGACATTTCCGGTTTAAGTCAATGGGTTTCTCGTACACACGAAGCGTCATTGCACGAGGCATACGCTGATGGGGTGAACCGGCCTCCAGGAAGCATGGAGGAGCGAGGTCGCGTGCGGCGCATGAACAGCAGCGCTGCTCAAAAGAAGGCAGACCGCGACATCGCGGGCGAGATGCCATTGACATGGCAGCGCGGCCAAGATCACTTCACCCGCTTTACAGCGCTGATCAAGCGCGAACTCGATGATGAAACCGCCATGGTCGAGGAGCGGTGGAAAACATGGTCAAAACAACGCTTGCTCGCAGCAGGTCTGGCGTTGTTCGATCTCAATGCACGTAGCCAAGGTCGATTTTTCGGCGAACCCATCCTGGTGTTCGAGAACAGGCAAGGCTCTCGTCTCCCAATTCACCGCTTCGGCCACGGCGATATTGTGCTGATTTCAAGAGCGCGACCATGGGGCGAGAAAGTCATCGAAGGCATCGTGCTCGACCGAGGGCCAACTCGGATTCGAGTTGTGGTTGCCGAGAAGCCAAAGGACCTCCGCAAAGGCACATGGCGGCTCGACCGGGGTGCGAACCGAGTGGCGCATGACCGGATGCATGAGGCGCTGTCAACCTTCCATTCGAGCGAAGGTGAAGGAGGG
>JAQXFM010000255.1 GCA_029250305.1 Candidatus Poseidoniaceae archaeon
TGATGTCTATTCGGTGGGCTCTTCCATTCCTACGATTTCGTAGTTTGACGGGAACATAGCAACGGCCACAGCGAGCACCGTGCAGGCGAGTCCCCAGCCAAACATCTGACGCACGAACATCATCTCAAGGGCGATCACGAGGATCAGCAAGCCGCCAATGTTCGAAGTCCACACGAGGGTTTTGAACGTACCAAGGGTCACGCCAGGTGTCCCTTCCTTTCGGTATGGTCCAAATTCTCCACCAAACCGTTGCGCTGTGTCATCCTTTCCTTTTTTCGACATTCTTCTTCCTCCTTAACGGTCAATCATGGTGATGGCGTCGGTTGGACATGCCAAGACGCACAAGCGGCATCCAGTGCAAGCATCACGTATGATCCTCGCCTTTCGATTCGATTCGATATTGATGAGTGGGCTTGCCATTGCGACTTTGTAGAGATCAATCGCATCATCATCACAGACAATGGTGCATTGGTCACAACCGATGCAAAGACGCTCTTCGACAAACGCCACGGCTGTCTCGCCGCCCTTGGCCGCTGCATGTTGTTCACCCCGTTGCCTGTTGAGGGAACTGCGAATGCGCAAGGCTTCCGCCTCTCTGCGCTTTTTCAGCTCGTCCGAGGAGGTCATGCAGTTTCCTCCACGAGGTCATGCTCTTCAAACTTGACGACAGCCATGTTGACCAAAAGATCGCCAAAGCAGTAGAACGCTCCGACCAGGAGTGGTGGGTTCCAAGCCGTAAGTCCTGTCCATGGTACGGACGCAGCCCAGGTCCAATTCCCCAATTGAGTTCCAATGATTTCCATACCAAGTGCCGCCCATGCCATGGCCGCATAGAGCCTTGGTTGTGGTCCGTATTTTGTGAACACCAACACGAGAATGAGCAACACAACTGCTGACGTGTCGCCGCCCGTGTACGCTCCATAGGCAACGACAGGCACGAACGGCATCAGCGACGGAAGCGCCCATGCCTCCTTCATTTTCTCAGCCATCATACGGCCGAGATCGAAGAGGAAGTAGTGGCCTGCTGGAACAAAGAGTGGCATAAGGCCCCGTTGGTATTCGTAAATCCCCCAGACTTCGCTGAAGAACAATTCCATCGGCGTTGCAAACGCAACAACGGTGATCATTTCGATGCGGATTTTCTTGGTACCTTTTGCATAGATGTAAGCAAAGAGACCCCAGCACCAGACATTTACTGGCCATTCTGGTGGAATAATGAATGTGAGGAGTCCACCTGCTGCCGTTGCCGAGACCCAAAGGCCGACGGCAATGGTCAGAATGTAGACCCATGCCCTGTGCATGGTCGTGCGAAGAGGTGCGGCCACTTAAGACTGGACGGCGTTGCTGTGTTCTTGGTAGGCGAGGAGTTCCTTGCCCATTGCCAACATTGACAACTCTGCCACAAGGGCGTGCCATCCCTGTGCATGTTCGCCGTATGCTTCGCCCACGTCATGAATCGATTCAAAGCGAGCGCTTGGTGAATTGAGGTTGTCGTTGTCCCCTTTCTTTGGATTGATTCTGTAAAACCAAGAAGCGGCCTGACCGTCAACAAGGTAGACTACGGGTTCAACGGGTGCGCCTTCTTCCGTTTTCAAGCAGGTTGGAACGCCTTCTTGGATCAAGAAATTCTCAACATCAACGCCACCTTTTGCGTACATCAGTCTGTTCATTTTGCGGTTTGATAGTTCGAGGATTTGTTCACCCTTTGTCACCACCATAATGCCTAACCCATAGGTTCCACGGTCGTTTTTGATGAAGGCTACGGGTTCTCGTTCGATGCCAAGCGCAGCGTATTTTTCAGATAACCCAAGAAGGAAATCATCAATTTCTTCTGCCAATCGAACTCTGCAGGCTTCTTTTTCGAGGCATTTGTTTTCAGAGACAAACCATTCGCTCATCAGATGCCATGAATCAATTTCGAGCAAATCTGCTATTTCATCCACATATCCCTGGAGTTGAAGGTAATGTTCGGATTTACGCCGTCGGTGCCATCCCATTTCTTTTGGAGGGAACACTTGGTTTCCAAGTCCCGGAAGAATGCCTTCTGTGAGGTCGTTGTTGAGGAGCGTGAGGCACGGGATTTCTCCAGCTACGAGCAGGTGTTCCTCACCGTCTTTGTTAATTGCCTCAACAGGTGTAAGTTCAACTGGTCCTGAGATTCCGTCGAGCCAGCCTCGGTCTTCAAACACGGGGGAGCCAACGGTGCATCGATAGCCCGCCATTTCCAACAGTTTCTGGATAGTAGCAATGTTTTCCACATAGCCCTTGTTCCTTGTGTGGGCTTCCGGGTAAAGATGGACCCACTTACAATCTCCGTAATTCCGCTTGATGTGCGTCCCCATCAGCGTAGAAATCTCATCCATGTCCTGTGGTGCGATGTTGTTGAATCCAGCAGGGAAGTGGTTTGCGTCGACCACGGCAATCTTCCATTCAGCATCTCGGACGTCCACGCTCCCGTAGAATGGGATTGGGACTTCTGCCCGTTTTTCCTTCATCCATTCAGAGATCCGTTGGCGATTTGCTTCCAACTTTGCCGTTAAGTCATGCAATGAATTCATCCAATCACCTCATCGAGCAGTGCAACAGCACTTTTATGTGGACGCAAGGCGCCTCTGTCCAATATATGAATTGCTTCAAACAATCCGATGCCGATGGCTAATTCAGGTTGACCCTTGAACGCCTTCGCAAGCCTTGGGTGTCGCTTTAGGACTTCATCTCCGCGCGGTCGTAACTCTTCGATGAGGGTTGTAATGAGGCCCGGTGAAGTGGCTCTACCAGCAGGCAGTTTTGGACGGCGCACAATTTCTGGTGGGAGCTGTGTCAAATCTGCTGCCGCTCTCAAGGCTGCCTTTTCCTCGAGCGAGGCGGGCAGGCGCCAGTCCATCGGGAGGTTGTTGGTAGCCTTGCGATGTGCGCTGCCGAGGAATGGGACCCGCACTTCTAAGGAGTGAGCCATCGAGTGGCGGTCCACCAATCGCAATTGGAAATTAGTGAGTTGGCCATGTTCAAGTTCGAAATTGAGGAAGGATTCCAGTGAGCCTGTATGGGCTGAACCGCTGTGATCGTTTGTGTACCACGCATCGCCGACCGGCAAGTTGCCTTGTTCGATTTGGCGAGCCATCGGGTGGTCCATCGAAGCGAGGCGTGCGTCAATCAAGCGTCCGTGTTGGGCGAGGTCACGGTACCTTGGGTAGCCTGCATGCAATGCATCAGCACCTTGGCCACACAAGCCG
>JAQXFM010000266.1 GCA_029250305.1 Candidatus Poseidoniaceae archaeon
AATCAACGACGCCGACCCGATATGATTGCCCGACCTGTGGGATCAATGCACCTGTCCTCGATTTCCTGTCCGACGTGGAGGTGTGGTGATGAATTTCAAGCAACTTAGAGAAGATTTTCCGACGCTGAGAGCGGACCCAAACCTCGCATACCTCGACAATGCATGCGTGACACTAAAACCGGATTCTGTTGTCGATGCCATCCATGAATACTACACGACAAGCCCAGGATGTGGTGGTCGTTCGGTCCACAGGTATGGGACAAAAGTTTCCCAACACACAGCGGCAGCCCGTGCAAAGTTGTCGACGTTCATCAATGCGAACAGCAAGAGGGAAATGGTGTTCACAAGAAACGCAACTCAATCCTTGAATCAAGTCGCACATGGAATGAAGTGGGACAAAGGCGATGTTGTGTTAACAACAGACCGAGAGCACAACTCGAACTTGGTCCCATGGCTTCAACTCGAACGTGAGCAAGGTGTTGATCACCGAATCGTAGCATCGAATCCAGACAATTCATTCGACCTCGAGGGCTTTGAGGCAGCATGTGCAGAAGCAGGATCAAAACTGAAATTAGTATCCATGAGTCATGTTGGCAATCTTGATGGAGTCACCCTCCCGATTAAAGAAATTGCTAAAATCACTCATGACCATGGTGCGTTGATGTGTGTCGACGGGGCACAATCTACACCTCATATGGACGTCGACGTCCAAGACTTGGACATCGATTTCCTTGCATTCTCAATCCACAAAATGTGTGGTCCTTCCGGGATGGGTGGCTTGTGGGGACGGTACGACCTATTGGAGAATCTACGGACCATCCAAGCAGGAGGGCAAACGGTGCAAACCTCAACGTACGATTCAATCGAATGGGCTGCACCCCCGGCACGCTTTGAAGGTGGACTTGGCCATTTTTCCGGTATGATTGGAACAGGGGCGGCGATTGATTACCTCGCTGCACTTGATATGAGCGCCGTTAAGCAGCATGAGATCAAGTTGAACAGGATCATGAGCGACACAGTGAGTGGTCTGGCTGGTGTGGACATCATCGGCCCGAAAGACCCAGCGCAACGAGGCGGCATCTGCTCAATTTTGATGCACGATCTTCCTGCACATGACATTGCACTGTTGCTCGATGAGGCAGCAGGTGTGATGGTACGCAGTGGTCAGCACTGTGTCCACTCATGGTTCAACGCCCGAGGGCATGAAAATGGGTCACTCAGGGCATCCGCATATTTTTACAACACCGAAGAAGAAGTGAAATTGTTCGCTGACACCTTCGAAGAGGCCGTCCAAGCGTTCAGTTGATTAAAATGGAAGATCAAACCAATGGTGAGAGTGTTCAAAATGAGCACAACGGGGTGGTGATGCCGCCCCTGCAACCATTGCCTCCGATTTCTCAACCAAGTGTTTGGGATGGCCAAAAAGCAATCCTGCACCCTCCACAAACACACCAACCACAACTCGATGAGGACATCCAAACCGCAAAAAAACTCGTCAGTTTCTCAATCACGTTAATCATGATTGTGAGCCTTGCATATGCGGGCTTTGTGCTGTTTGACGGTGATGCGCTCACAGGCTACCGCCCAGGTGATGCAGCCCTTGATTCCCAGCGTGTGTACAGTGATTTGATTCAGGCAGATCAGGTCAATTTGAACGGAGCAGGTGTCACAGTTTGCATTGTCGATTCCGGACTGAATCCAGATCATCAGGACCTCGACGGTCTGAAAGTAACCAAATGGAAGGATTTTGTTGGCGGAGCGAACAACCCCTACGATGACCATGGGCACGGCACGAGCATGGCAGGAATTTTAGTCGCCGATGGATGGATGAAAGGTGTGGCGCCAAAAGTCAACCTGCTGGTCGCCAAAGCACTCGCTGAAAACGGATCCGGCGATGACACAGTTGTGGCCGATGCCATCGACTGGTGTGCTGAAAATGGTGCACACATCATTTCACTATCGCTCGGCGGAGCGCCGGGTATACTCCCGTTTAATTTCGGAAATGGTCGCTCATCCGCCCAAGCAGCTGAAGATGCTGTTGAATCTGGAATCTTTGTCATTGCCGCAGCAGGCAATGATGGTGGTAGCGATGACGACGGAGATGTTGCAACGCCTTGCAGCGAAACAGCCGTCATTTGCGTAGGCGGTGCAACGCAATCAGGTACGCATTGGGAAGGCTCGTCCGTTGGAGATAACAACGGTCGCATTTGGCCGTTGCCAATCATTACGCCTCGATCCGATCCTCACAAAAAACCAGAAATTGTGGCGCCAGCAAAATCTGTCGCCGTCATCAACAAAGAAGGCACTTGGTCGCTTAGTGATGGTACAAGCGCTGCAACAGTTTACGTCACTGGAGCGATTGCCATGTTGCTCCAAAACAACCCAGAGCTCGCTGCAAATGGAACCCAAGACGACATAGCAAACATCAATCAGGTGAAGGAATGGATTCAACAATCATCGATGCCACGCCCCTCCCAAACCGGTCATGACGACAATTACGGCTACGGTCTGTTACAGATTAAGGCGCTCATCGATGCTGCAAACGCCGAAGAATGATCATTTCCGGACC
>JAQXFM010000300.1 GCA_029250305.1 Candidatus Poseidoniaceae archaeon
ACAACGGCCAAGGCCGTCAACTCGTACGATTGGGTCATGACGGTACGCATCAATGGCTGACGAACTTGATGAACACCAACACGGGAGCACAATCCAACCATGTTGGAGAACACCTCGGCCTGCACCGAATTGGAGATCGAATCGTGTTTGATGCCCTCACCTCGGGCGTTGATCCTCAATTGTGGATGCACAACTTGACCCAAGCCACGACAAGTCTTCTTTCGACAAGCATCGGTGCTCCTGGCGACTTGGTGGGCGGCATCGTCCACCAAGACCGAGTGTGGTTCGACTGTGTTGCACCAAACATAGCACAGGAGATTTGTTCGACGGATGGGACACCTGCTGGCACCCAAACTGAGACGGACCTGCGCGCTGGTTCTGCGAGCGCCCTTGTGCGAGGGTTTGCATCCACTGGCCAGCATTTGTTTGTGGTTGCAAGTGGACAAGTTGATGGGGATGAAACTGGTTCATGCCTATGGAAACTTACGGCTGGCAGCGGTGCTGAACTGCAATACGATCCGTGGCCTGGTTTCAATAACAATTCATACGCAGCCACCTATGGCTCCATTCATGCAACGGAACATCACATCTTCTTGACAGCGAACAACGGCGTGACCGGTCAGGAATGGCATGCTTACAGCCATGAACAACTGAGCGGAACATGGATGATTTGGTCGGCGTGATCAACGAAGGTGAACGCAGTAGGGGCAGGACACTTCCACAACGTAGGAGGGCGATTGTTGTTCTTCGGCAGTCAATGGCTGACGGCACGCAAAGCACTGAATGGCTTCGGACTCTTTGAGTTCTGGTGTGAGTGCAACACGGTGATCGAAGACAAAGCAGTCCCCATTCCAATGTGAACCACCGACTTCTTCGAAATATCCAAGAATACCACCTTCGAGTTGCCGGACATCTTTGAAACCCGCCTCAAGCATCACGACGCTTGCTTTCTCACAGCGGATACCACCTGTGCAAAACATGACCACGGGCGTATCTTTGAGTTCATCTGGCAAGGCATTGACAGCTGCAGGGAAGGCGCGGAAACTCGTGATGTCGAGATTCATGGCGTTTTCAAACGTCCCCAAACGAATTTCGTAATCGTTTCGTGTGTCCAGAACCGTAACTGCTTTTCCATCATCAAGCCATTTCTTGAACTCTGCAGGGGCAATCGATTCACCAGTGAACACCGCAGGTTGAACTTCGTCCATTCCTATGGAAATGATTTCTTTCTTGAGCCGAACGTTCATTCGATTGAATGGTTGATAATCCGTGTGAGATATTTTCAAGGGAATATCGAGAAAACGCACATCTGAATCGAGGAATCCAAGAAACTCATCCACGCCTTGTTGAGAACCTGCCAAAAAGAAATTGATGCCTTCATGGGCAAGGAGAATGGTCCCTCGCAAGCCCGAGGTCTTGCAAGCCTCGGTCATCGGCATGCGCAATTCATCACGATCTGGGAGGTCAACAAACCGGTACCCGGCAATGTTGACGATTGAGTCGCTCATGGCGTGGGTAGAAGGTGATGCCTTTCATGGGTTCGGCATTCAAGACCGGCGCCAATCATGGCGTGAAGCCAAAGGACGGCGCCATCCTTGACCGAAGGCACGGCTTGAGACACGTGGTGCGGGCGACATCTGCCAGCGCTTGTGCTCGTTCCGTTCCAGTCGAGTGAGTACATCGAGCACCATTGCCGGATCATGGCCCTGCTCAGCGATGCTTTCACCATCGAGCCCACCCTCAATGTGGGCGCGCAGGATTGCATCCAAAACCGGGTAGGGCGGCAGTGAATCTTCGTCGATTTGATCGGGAGCGAGTTCAGCAGATGGCGGCTTGGTGCGGGTGGACGGATTCACTGGAGCCGTCATACCTTGTTGTTCAGCCCGCTGATTGAACACATCCGCCAAGCCATAGACTTGCATTTTGTACAAATCCCCAAGTGGCGTGTAGCCTCCTGCCATGTCACCATAGAGCGTGCAGTAGCCTTGAGCGAGTTCTGATTTATTGCCGGTTGCAATGGCCATGCTTCCCTGAGCGTTTGCATGAGCCATGACGATCAAGCCACGCAGTCGTGCTTGCAAATTTTCACCAGCCACTTGTGCTCCTTGTTCGAGCATGCCGCCGATTGACCCCTCAACCGACGCATGCATGGAATCGATTGGGATCGTGTCGAACTTAAGCCCGAGTGATGCGGCCGTGTGTGCTGCATCGTCAATGGAGTGTTGCGAGGAGTGCCTCGAAGGCATGGCAATTCCAGTGACATTCTCTGGTCCAACCGCCGCAGCTGCAACACAGGCAGCAACGGCTGAATCAATGCCGCCAGAGAGACCGAGGACAATGGATTTGATACCAGACTTCCGACAATAATCGGTAAGACCCGTCACCACCGCATCAGCCAGATCATGGAGCACCTCACGCTGGTGCTCTCGACCGTCGTCATCAGGCTGAAGACGCCGAAGTTGATCATCACCAACATCCAATGCATCGGGTGCTGTTGAGGGAAGCCATTCGCAAGCATTCGGATCATCAAGATGAACCATGAGAACGCCCTCTTTCCATGCAGGAGCAATCACAACGGTGCCATCTGGCCACGCCACAAGTGAATTTCCATCGAACAATAAATCATCATTGCCACCAACTTGGTTGGCCATCAAGAATGGGTGGTCGAGAATGGAGGCAGCGGTTCGGCACACATGTATTCGTGATGCCAGTTTATCTGAATGGTAAGGCGAAGCGGAC
>JAQXFM010000305.1 GCA_029250305.1 Candidatus Poseidoniaceae archaeon
CGGCCCTATTGAAGAGGAGGGCCCCGTTTTGCTCTCATGTGAATTGCCATGCGGAACGGCGCTTGTGTCAGGCTGGGTCGGGGCCCGCCTCACATTGATGATGGACAGGGTGGGCCGCGACGTTTTGCGTATGAAACTCGGGATGCCTTCGGAAGCGGACGAGGAAGAATGAGGTGAAGCGATGCAAAGGTATGCCGTGCCGTTGATGCTGCTTCTCCTTGCTACCTGCGTTGCGCCATTCGCTCATGCAGCCGATGGGCCGACAGAAACAGTCTCCACAGCAATTCCAGCCCCAGAGCCGCCATCAAGAATGCTTGTTGAAACCTTTCTTGACCAAGCAGCCAATACACCTCAAGATGTGCAAGAACACCTGCATTTGACATGGTGGTCGTGGAGCGATGAAACTGGTTCAAATTGGCCGGATGATGACGCTAAAGCCCGCCGAGGCCAACTGGGAATGGATGTCAACTCCCCGACAGTGTTCAATGAACAAGAACAGGAAGCGACGGCCAAAACGCTCTTCCTCACTGAACCTGTGTTGACGCTCGAAGGGTCGATTCAGCTGATGATGGATGAACAGGGCGGCATTGCGATTCACCTGCCAGTGGAATTGACGCCAGTTGCTGACCTAAGCAACGACACCGTTCTCTCAATTTTCATCACGGAGGATCGAGCCGTCGACCATCACGGTCGTGTGGCACACAATCTTGTCCGAGACATGATGCCTCAAGTCGGCTTTTCAGTGCAAGCCAATAACACCACAGAGGCAACATGGGTCGTTCCTTCAACCCACCTTGAAGCCGCTGGCGTTGATTTCGATCAACAGCCTCATGGATGGCACATCACACTGGCGTTCTTTGGTGGGCTTGAAGATGAAAACGAAAGCCGGTTGCTCGGCCTTTACACAACCCCAATCCCGACCACTTGGGACGGTTCCTCTGCGGGCGATTTCTTCCTTCCAAGTTTTCTTCTGATTCTTTGTTTGGTGGTTGCATCTGGTGCCGTGATGGGTTCCTTCAAACGCGAGAAAGGGATGCCAAGAATCGATACTCAGTGGATTTCTTCCGAACCGGCTGTCCTCCAATTCAGGGTACAGGCGGGCACCCAGCCCCTCTCTCTGAACGGCTGCAGTGTTGCTGAACCGTGGGCAGTTCGTGGTGGGTTCAAGCGCGTCAAGATCTCAGCGAGGAACCATCACGAGTTCACACTTCGCCTCAAGCAAAGTGAGGCCGATGACTGCCATGTATCGCTCAACGTCGAAGTTGAAGAACTTGGTTCGTGGACGCAGTACCTTCGTCTGCCATCGGCACACGAAGCACTCCGAAGCGTTCAAGACAAGCCAAAGCAAGCAACGGATGGTGGCGAAGCATGAACCTCGATGACACGGACCGGGCGATTCTCGAAGTGTTGCTCGAAGATGCACGCACCAGTCAAAGAGCCCTCGCTCGAAGGGTCGGTATTGCCCAAGGAACGGTTCTCAACCGTCTCCGTCGGCTCGAAGAAATGAACGTGATACAAGGGTACAGCGTTATCCTCGATCCAAGCGCCGTGGGATGGTCGATGACCATTATGGCAGGTCTCCGGATTGTCAAAGGACGCATGCTTGATGTTCAGGCACAAATTGCCGCTGATCCACGCGTGTTTGCGGTGTATGATGTCACGGGCGATTGGGACTCAATGGTCCTTGCACGCGTAAAAGACCGAGCGGATTTGGACGATCTCACAAAGACCGTTTTTACCCTTGAGGGTGTGGCTCGTTCTTACACACACGTCGTGCTCAACACGGTCAAGGAAGACGGGCGAACGCGGCCTGCACCAACCCTTGATGATGCAACGGATGATTGATGCATATTGTTCAACGGTTTGCCGAGGGATTCGAACATTCAAGTCGAGAATTCAGGGCGCAACTTCGTCATATTCATCCACAAAAGGTCCGAGTTCGTGGGCCATGCTGCGGAGTGATTCGACAACCCTCGTTTCAGGCTTGAGCGCTTTCATCAAAACCTTACGAAGGTCTTCGGAGATTTTGATATCCATGCCTTCCATGCGCCGTCGCAATTCATTCTGCAGGCGCCCCCCGGTTCTGTCCCAGTCCATGAGGATCGAGAGGGCGGGCCCTCCATCGCTTGCCCGCCGAGGCCCGTAGGATTCGTAGAGGTAGGCAATCAGGCGTTCCAAAGGCCAACCCCGGTTCAAAACCTCGATCGGTCCAGTAAAACCAAGCGCTGTGAGTGCTAATTTGTCCCGCTTCCCCTCTACCAAAACGGGCCAACGCTCTTCCCGATTCAGTGCCCTTGCTTCGCCGAGGGCTTGCCCTGCGATTCTGAAGCGGAGGGCGGCATCCCCGGCGCCGAGAGGGGACCGATGCTTTGTGTCCCGTGTCATGGTGGGCTCATTGCCTCCCTAAGCGCTTCAAGGAGTGTTTTTTCGCTAATGTTGTCAAATTTCACGGTTTTTTTCTTCGAAGTGTGGCCATTGACGATGCTCAACGACGATTGCGGCACATTGAGCGAGGTACTGAGGCATTCGAGAATCGCCTTGTTCGCCATTCCCTTCTGGGCTTGGGCGCGAACGGCGACGTTCAGACGAGAACGCCAAGCGTTTACTTCGCCAACCTGATTGTGGCGCGCTCCCGGTTGGACCTCGATACTCAAGAGAACTCCTTCTTCAAATGTCGTTTGAAGGCAAGACGCGAGGGACACAGCGCTCCATTTTAGGCATTATTTATCAAGGTAACACACCTAAAAAAGGGGTAGAAAAGTGGTTTATTTTCGTACAAAAACGGGCCACTGGGACGCGAAAGGGCGTCTGTCAAAGACCTCTCCGAAGAAGGCGTTATCGACAAGGGTTTAAGACCGGTATCTACGGCCATCCACATGAGGGTAATCTATGCCTGCTGAAGACACTGTTTTCACCGTCCTGTACGATAAGTTCATGTTTTGGAGTATCATTGTTGGAATTTTCACCTTCGGGTGGATGTTCATCGCAATGCTGCGCTACCGCGACGGCGTCGAGCCTGTTGAAAACATGGAGAAATACCACATTGAAGTTGGCTCCTTCCCAGTTGATTCGCACAACACGAAACTCGAAGTGCTCTTCTATGTCCTGCCAACAATTCTTGTTGTTTGGCTCACCATGATGGCCCTTTCCTCAAACACAGCCGTTTGGCAGGTTGCAGAGGGTGAAGACACCTTCGAGATCGACATCATTGGAAAGCAATGGTTCTGGGAGTTCCACTACACTGAATCTCTTACTTGGGAAGATCCAGGCACGAACATCGATGTTGAGTGGACCGGCAACATGCTGATGGTTCACGCCCACAACACAACGGCCACCAATGTCACCATCGCCATCGATGGCGTTGAAACGGATTACGCCATGAACACAACCATGGGCATGCTCACATTCACAGGCATGATGTTCGATGTTGAACTCCACTCGAAAATCACCGTGTTCGACGCAGAGGACCACCTCCTCCACACATGGGAACACTTGCCAGTTGGAACCATTCTCTCCAGCGCTGGCGGGGAACACCTCCTCCTTCCATGCGACGATGTTGCCATCATGAACCTCCACTCACGCCCATCCGATGCATCGAATCCAAACTATGTCGGTGTTCAACACTCGTTCTGGCTCCCTGAATGGGGTGTCAAAGAAGACTTGGTGCCTGGACTCGCATCTGGCACCGTCATGTACGCACAACCGGATGACTTGGGCACGTTCCCAATCCGCTGCGCCGAATACTGTGGCCTTGACCACTCGAAGATGCAAGGTCAAGTCACCGTCGTCGCACCTGAGGGCGAAACATGTGAAGTCGATACCGGCGTGAAGAAGCAACACTCTGCCTCAGATGATGCAGAATCCGCAGATGGAGGTGGATACTGATGCGAACCCGCGCACTCACCCTTGTCGCACTCATGCTTCTCATGCTGGCAGCATCCCCTCAATTCGAGGCTATGCCAACTGGTATCGGGGCAGCTGGTGACAACGGATGTACCTGTCACGGCGGTGCATCAGGCGACACTTCTGTTGTCGTCGAAGGACTTCCAGACACCTTCAACGCAAGCGAAACATACGCCTTCACGGTGACCGTCGTCAACGACGCAATGGAACTTCACAACGGTGGCAGCACTGAAGGAGCAGATCCTTGGAACGGTCACGCAGGTGGTTTCCGAATCCTCACTTCCTCGGGCATGGTCTCGACCGTGAACGAATCACTCAGCCATGACATGGATGGCGGCCTGACGCACACTGCAGAAGGCAACAGCGTCCGCTCATGGGACTTCGAATGGGTTGCGCCAGGCGATGACGGCAAGGTTGTCGAAATCACCGTTTACGGAAACGCAGTCAACGGTGGCGCAGGATCCGGTGGCGACTACTGGAACCAAGCAGACTTTGTGATTCCCGGTGCAAACGCAGGCGACATCGCCCCAAGTGCTCGTGCACTCGTGGTCTTGGTCACTGCCATCGGTTTGGCGCTCGGACTCGTGCTTCTCGGCGTGATGTACGTCTTCTACGCACGCTCTCCAAGCACCTTCACCATCGAAAACTTCTGGTCATACCTCAAGCCATGGTTGACCACAACCGACCACAAGGAAGTCGGAATTCTCTACTTCCTCTACGGGTTCACATTCTTCCTCGTTGGTGGTGTTCTCGCACTCCTCTTCCGCATTCAACTATCGTTGCCGGAGAACACCTTCCTCACCGAAACCGAATACAACTCGTTTTTCACCCTCCACGGTACAACAATGATTTTCCTTGCAGCCATGCCAATGATTGCCGGTTTCATGAACTACGTCCTCCCGCTTCAAATTGGAGCAAAGGACCTTGCATTCCCCCGAATCAACGCCATGGGTCTCTGGCTCCTTGTGTTCTCAAGCCCGCTAATCTACGCTGGAATTTGGTCTGGCGAAGGTGCAGACATTACGTGGGTTATGTACCCGCCATATTCTTCGCTCACCGAGTCGAACCTTGGTGCTGAACTCGCTCAATACGGTTCGAACCCCGGAACCACGGCGTTCATATCTGGAATTATCATGCTTGGTGCTTCATCGACGCTTGGTGGTGTGAACTTCATCACCACGGTGTTCACAATGCGCGCTCCTGGTGTCACCTTCATGAAGATGCCATTGTTTGCTTGGTCTGTCTTCGTGAGCGTCTTCATGCTCTACATGTCGCTCCCAGCGTTCATCATTGGCGTCGCTTTCCTTCTCTTCGATCACACGCTTGGAACGGTGTTCTTTGCGGCAGGTGGCGATTCGCTCTTGTTCCAACATCTGTTCTGGTTCTTCGGCCATCCCGAAGTGTACGTGGTTGTCGTTCCAGCGTTCGGAATTGTTTCTGAAGTGTTGGCAACGAGCGCACGGCGCTCCATCTTTGGTTACAAGTCAATGGTGTTCGCCATGGCTGGAATCGGTATTGTTGGCTTCATCGTTTGGGGCCACCACATGCTCACCTCCGGCATGGATCCGTTCTGGCGAGCAGCGTTCATGATCACCACGATGGCGGTCGCAATCCCGACCGGTGCAAAGGTGTTCAACTGGCTTGCGACCATTTGGGGCGGCAGTCTGGTGATGCGCACGCACACCTTGTGGTCACTCGGGTTCCTTGTGACCTTCACCCTCGGCGGTATCTCTGGAATGTTCTTCCCCGTGGCTGGACTTGACGTTCACTTCCACGATTCGTACTTCGTTGTGGCTCACTTCCACTATGTGTTCATCGGCGGCACTGTCTTCGCTTTGTTCTCCGGTGTGTACTACTGGTACCCGAAGGCGACAGGACGCAAACTCAACGAAACGTTGGGTCTCTGGCACTTCCTTATCGCATTCGCTTCGTACAACGCAACATTCTGGCCAATGCACGCCCTTGGAATCATGGGCATGCCTCGGCGAACTCACAGCTACACCACGGAAAGTGGATTTGCTGAGTACAACATGGCAGTCAGTATCTTCTCGTTCATCTTTGGTCTAAGCCAACTCCTGTTGGTGTGGAACATCATCCGATCGAACCGCCATGGCGAACCTGCAGGCAAGGATCCGTGGGGCGGATGGTCCCTCGAATGGATGACCACTTCACCACCGCCAACTCCGTCCTTCCATGACATCCCAACACAAGGCGACATGAACGAACTCTATGGCCACCACGGCACTGGAGAAAAGAAGGTCAGCCCGCTGAAGAAGTTGGCAACACCACTTGCAAAGGGGGTCGAAGAATGAGCGGACATGGAAATCACGTTGCGAACAGCACCTGGATGCGCGCCGTCATGATGGCTGGCATGATCTTGACCGTCGGCATCGTCGGTTTTGCTGTGCTTGGTGTGTTTGTTGCAGAAAACAAGCATCACACCTGGGAAGATGAACATCATCACTATGAGGACGCAAAAGACGAATGGAGCGCTGGCGTTGCTGATGGGACCGTCAATGGTTCAGATCACAGCGAACCTCTCTACATCGCTAAGGAAGAGGCTCACAACGCAGAAGTTGCGGCTCACCTCTCCTACCTCACGTACCGAGTTGCGGGCGTGACCATGTTGTTCATCGCAGGCGCCTATGCAACCTTCATCGGACTTGGCGGATTCTTGAACGCCAGCAAACCAAAGGCAGACGACCACCACGATGACCATCATGACGAACACGAGCATCACGGCTCTGCTTCACCAATTATCTTCGCGTTCGGTATTATGGTGTTCCTTTGGGGACTTCCAGATTTCATCGTTGCATGCAAAGCACTGCTCGACGACACCGTGACAGCCGAACTCGGCATGCTTGGTATCAGCGTCTCAGGAATGCTCATCATGGTCGTGGCTGTATCCAACTGGTGGTTCGAAGACTTGCCGTTTATTGGACACGGAGAGCAAATCGCAACCTCGTACCCGTTCGAAGGGGACCACATCCGCAAGGTTGGTCTTTGGGTCTTCATCATGTCTGAAATCATGGTGTTCGCTACTTTCTTCTCATCGTACCTACGAATGCGAACTGAATGGTGTACTAAATGGGCGCTTGATGACGGTGGCTTCGCAGGATGCCGAACCACGTCCGACTTGGAACTAACCGCTTCTGATTACCTCCGCCCCGGCGGTGGTAAAGTGGACGGGCTTGGCGAATCGGTTGGCGACTTCTGGACGCTTTTGCCAGGTGGCATCAACACCTTTGCGTTGATCATCTCTTCCTACACCATTGTGCTTGCACTCAAGACTGCTAAGAACGCAAAGTGGGAATCTCCGAAGGGCTTCATGGGCAAACTCATGCCAACACGCAAGGCAGCGGTACGAAACTACCTCATCGCCACACTCATTCTCGGCTCTCTGTTCATCGTGCTCAAACTCGTTGAGTGGAGCCACTTGGTTGCTGAAGGATTCACCATCGGCACTGTTCAAGGTTCAATCTTCTACATCGCAACAGGTGCGCACGGACTCCACGTGTTCCTCGGGTTGGTGATCATGCTGTATTTGGTGTTCAAAGCGGACACCGTCGGCTTTGACGAGGACAACGCACAAGGCATCGAATACTTCGGTTTGTACTGGCACTTTGTCGACCTGGCTTGGGTGGTTATCTTCCCAGCGTTCTATTTGTATTGAGGTGAGATGATGAGTGAACACGCAGAATTTATGGGCAAAGACGTATACTTTTGGAACTTCATCGTATTGATGTTCTTCACATTGTTTGAAGTTGGAGCGGTCTTCTTCGAAGGCATTCCTAAGGCAACAGTTTGGGGCATTCTCATCGTTGTTGGTCTGATAAAAGGGTTTGGAATTGCAGCCTTCTTCATGCACTTGAAGGACGAGCACAAGTGGTTCAACATCACGTTCATGTTCCCTTGGATTTTCGTTGCCCTCATGCTTTGGGGCATTGGTCTGTCCAACCCAGAAGGTGTCACCGGTCTTCCAAGTTGGTGCACACCTGACTGGTCGTACGCTACAGAACGATAATCCCGTTCGTGGGAACATTCAAACCCTCTGCAAGGAGGCAGTAGATCATGCACCTACGAAAGTTACTGACCGTGGCCCTTTGCTTCGCTCTGCTTGTCGCTGCCACACCAAACGCTGCTGCGTACAAAGGACATCAATTGTCCCGAAACGACATCGTCGATTTCACTTTAATCAATCAACAGGGCGAGAATTTCACATTTTCAACGTTGGATGGTGATGTAACGGTTGTTTCCTTTATCTTTACTTCATGCCCAGATGTGTGCCCTGTCATCACACAATCCCTCCGTCTCGTGCAAGAGGGTCTCTCAGCGAGTGATGCTGAACGTGTCGAGTTTGTTTCCATCTCAGTGGACCCAGATCGAGACACGCCCGAAGCACTCACCGCATACACGGAACTGCATGGCGTCGATTGGCCTCACCTTACTGGTGACAAAGAGGTCTTGGCTGATGTCTATCGGAACTTCGGAGTTCTCGTGGAGCAAGAGGTCATTGATGCACACATTGGCGTGAATCAAGAACCAACTGTGACTCATGTCGATCCATCAACGGGGAATGCATCAGAACTCATGTTCCAACCAACAGGCTGGGACTTGACGCAAGCCATGGCCTACGGCGCAAACTGGAGCATCAATGCAACAGACGGCCAATACGGCCACTATGTGACCGCGGTTGAAGGAGTGGAGTCGCCTTCAGATTATTCGTGGTGGTGGTCCATCCTCCTCCACAATGAAACATCAGGCGAATGGGAAGAGTCCTCTGTTGGGATCGACTTAATCGATGCCCTCGAACACTCCCAACTTGCGTGGGCAGCGTCGAATGCAAACACATCCTTGTTGGCTGCACCGCAAGGTGATGATGCCACCATGCAAGTCCTGTTCCCTGACAACTCAACCGTTAGCCACACCATTGAGGACATGACCGCATGGCATCTTTCAATGGGCGCCTTCACCGGTGCAGGCCTCAACACCACCATCAGCGAAAGTCAATATGGCCATTACATGGAATCCATTGATGACGTTGCTGCTCCAGCAGATTTCTCATGGTGGTGGAGCCTCTTCGCTTGGAACATGACCAGTTCATCTTGGGAATCCTCCCAAGTCGGCATGGATGATTTGATTGAACCGATGTACATCGCATGGGCACCAAACTCCACCAATGCATCTGAGATTCCTCCACCAGGTGCTACCCTCCGTGAGGAAGTTGAAGCTGGCGTGTGCAACGATCATGGCTGGGAAATGGGCTCTGGCGAAGGAAAGCACTGCATGTGCGATGAAGGATACGAATGGGCAGAAGACGATCGCCTGTCGTGCGTTGCCTCGGCGGACACAGTGATCGATTACTCAGTGGGTCACTCGACAATCACCTACATTCTCGACGGCATGTCGCCAACGGTGGCATGGACAGGGGACTCGTGGCGAGCTGATGACTTCCGAGCTGATGTGGAAGCAACGCTCGACGGCCAAACCGATCCGAGTGATGGCGAGGGAATACCCGGGCTCACGTTTGGAATTGCTCTTTCAGCATTCGGTATAGCTGCTGTCGCCATCACAATGAGAAAGGAACACAATGCGTGATTTTCTCAAGGCGCTCGAGCCGAAAACAGTATGATGGGGTGATGCCCCCGATGGCTTGTTGCAGAGATCGCATAGCCCGGTATTGCGGTGGACTTGAAATCCACTGTCTCCTAGACACGGGGGTTCGAATCCCTCTCTCTGCGCCATTTTCGACCCTACTTGGTGCGTTTATTCAACCCGTCATGAGGGAAGAGTTCTCAAACTAAAGCACCCCTTGGGCAAATATGCGCCGAGGTGCTTTCGCCATAGCCCTGTTCAGTTTGATGCTGCTTGCCGGCTGCTTTGGACCCACCACTGCCTCATGGGGTGCAGACAACGGTGGAGTTGAGGTCGACTTTGATCGAGCCTCAACCAGCATTAGCAGTAACCTTGGTCCTGCTGAACAAAACCTCGACGATTTACAAGCCGTCGGATGTTCACCAGGGGAACAAGAGATGGGCACCAACAAAAGCATGCCAGTCAAATTCACTGGCTACCTTGCTGCGAGCCAAATGTACGCCTCGCATGATGCTACAGTAACAGGCATTGGCGCCGCTGTTACATCGAGTGTTGCAATTCAATCAATGTCCTTCAACCAAGCCTCAGACATGCTCGAGGGCGAGGGAGCGCGTGTGGATTTGAAAGAGTGGAACGATCCACTTAACCCACAAACGGGAGCAGGAACAGTGGATCTCGACGAAATCGACGCCGATGAGGAATCCCGTTGGTACATCCTTGGTTTGATTCCAACCACTGAATCTGTTCATGATGGCATGCTCTCGTTGGGCGAATGGCATCAGCCAGTCAGCGTTGAAGGCTACTTGGTGGCAAGCAATGCAAGCAATGCATACGGTTACCATTCCAGTCAGACTGTTGGGGATGACTGCACCGTTCTTATCGGCAATCAAAACCGGGAACAACTCTTCGTCATGGTTACAAGCATCAACCTCGAAGGTGCAAGCGTTTCCTCCAGTGGAGACGCTGATGACGAGTGGGTGCATGGCGATGTGCCAATCCTTGGGCGTACAGGCTTTGTTTTGATGTTCTTTATCGTCGGTATCGGTGGGGCTGTTGCCTCGTTTGTCCTTTCCAAGATGTTCGTCATGAAAGGCGCTCGAGATACGATGAAGACCTTGCTAGGCCAGGTTGGAATTGACAACATCAAGAAGGTAAAGCAGGACGTCAAGAAAGCCAAATCTTCCGGCATGTCTTCACCGACAACCCGCAAGCAAGAGCAACGTTCGGCTGCCAAAAAGGACACGCCAGCTCCAACCAAGACCCCGAAGAAATCAGGGCTTGCAGGTTTTGACATGGACAGCATCTTGTCAAACGAGGACGATGCCCCCCCAATTTCATCTTCCAGCGGCAAATCGTCCGTCGTTGTCACCTCTGCTGCGCAGGAAATGGAGCAAATGACGCCACCCTCAACCACCACGCCTTCGAGCGTCACCTCGAGCCAACCTTCGGTTTGGGATGCATCGAAGCGAACGAGCAGTGCCCCAATAAGTGTCACTTCAACACAATCAGAGCCGGTTGCTCGTGAGCACTTTTCCAGCGTAGCACCAACTCGATCTTCAGCACCTGAGCCGAAGCAACCTCCGAAGAAGAAAACCGTTCGAAAGCGAAGGGCAGCTGCAAAACCGGTCGAAGAAGAAACGCCGGCATACGAGGCGCCAAGTCGAGCGGAAAAGGAAACCTTCGAAGATGAGGAGAACTTCTCGGATTTCTCATTCTGAAGCAGGTAGGCAAATTTCCACAGCGTTCGGTAAAACTTCCATTGACAGGGGGGTTGAACCGATGTTCTCTCCATCAATGTTGATCGCTGCAGGCGCAGGTGTATCGATTGAGAGCGTCTTGAATCGGTGATAATCAACGCGAGGATGGAACACATGCCGGCCTTCTTTTTTGAGCATTCCAAACGCCTTGAGAACATCTCGACGGGTCATCTTCTTCAAAATTCCAATGTCCATGAACCCATCATCAAGGGTCGCACCGGGTGCTAAAGGAAGCATCGATCCACCAGTTTGCGTGTTTTGAATCAGGAAGAGTGTGTAATCATCCTCCATCGTAACTCCGTCAAGGGTTAACGTAGCGTGCCTTCTGTTGTTGGCCATAATCGCCATCAGGATTCCTACATCATACCTCACAGGGCCCATCCAGCGCATCTTCTCAGCCTTGATTGTTGAATCGACGCCGAGACCCCAGGTGACGAGGTTGTGGCTAAAACGTACCGTTGTACCGTTTTCAGAACCAGGGAGCCCGTTCACCATCTCCACTCTTGCCAAGTCAATGGACTGGCGAGCACCGCTGACAATTGCATCGACGGCTTGCTCAACCGATGACAGCCCGAGGTCATGGGCCATCGAGTTTCCAGTTCCTGCAGGAATCAATGCGAATAATTCTTTTTTGCCGGATTCAGCCCTCATTCTTCCGGTGATGACTTCTGAGAGACTCCCATCGCCACCAACGACTGCAACGAGGTCACTGGCTTTCAGTTCGAGCTCTTGCGCCATTTCGATTAAATGGCCAGAATAAGCTGAATGGTATGCTTTCACAGTTTTTCCAGCGGCTTCCAAAAGAGCTTTCGCCTGCTCACCAATTTTTCGTCCACTTTTGGACCCAGCGTAAGGATTGACCAACAGATGGATTCGCTTTGTAGCCTTCACCTTTTTTGGCTTGGTTTTGAAAAGTTGTGCGAAAACTGGCTTATGGGCGCCTTTTTTCATTTTTGTAGACGGATCAGCCTCAAATTCAAGGGGGGCAGGTCCGGCCGGCACTTCATCGGTTGACATAGTTTGAAGAGAGCGGTTGGTGGTTTGAAACCTTCTCCTTTCAACACCAATTTCTGATAAAATCACTACGGGTGAAAACCCATTCATTATGCATAAAGCGATACGATGCCGTACATGAAATGGGTTTTGAAGGCTTCAGTGCCACGATTGAGGGGATCGCTGTTGAGGTGAAATGCAAGATGTCTTGAACCCAACCGAAGTGGGTGGACCATGGCGAGTCCATGGACTGCAGCGGAA
>JAQXFM010000138.1 GCA_029250305.1 Candidatus Poseidoniaceae archaeon
GCAATCGGCCCATTCACGTTCAACCTTCAGTCCATCGAAATTACAGGGCGCTCGGTGAACCCTCATGAGCAACTCAAACGCACCGTTGAGGCGTGGTGCGCTCACAACGCCCCCTCGAATCCTCAGCAAACAGCACTTCAACTTCCAACGAAGTGGGAGCGATTGGGCGACCTCATCATTCTTCCAGAAGAAGCATTCAGCACGGTGCAATGGAACGAAGTCTTGAGCCACGTTGATGAGGCTGAGAAAGCCAATCTTTGGCAAGCAGTGGCGCAGTCCCTTGGCGGAACAAGGCTGGCCAGACAAGCCCAAATTCTCGACAACATCACCCGAAGTCCGCAGGTGTGTGTGCTGCACGGTGATTCAGCATGGGTTGAGTTTTCTGATTATGGTGTTCAGTTTGGTTTTGATGCCGAACACGTGATGTTTTCTTCTGGCAATGTCACTGAGCGTCATCGAATCGGATCGATGGATATGTCGGGTGAAATAATTGTTGATGCGTACGCTGGCACAGGGTACTACACGCTTCCGATGTTGGTTCGAAGCAACGCTGCCCATGTGCATGCTTGCGAGTTGAACCCTGCTTCAATTGCAGGACTGCAATGGGGAGCGAACGCCAATGGAGTTGAAGAAAAACTCACCGTTCACCAAGGGAATAACCAACACACACTTCCGTCGTTGAAGGGACTGGCCGATCGATGCCATCTCGGCCTGTTGCCCAGTTCAGAAGCTGCATGGGCACACGCACTTGCATGCCTCAAACCGACCGGTGGGATGCTTCACATTCACATGAACGTAGAAAAGGAACGCATTGAGGATTGGAAAACCGAAACCATTGTCACGCTGGAGATGATGGCAAAAAAGGCTGGTCGCGCATGGACCATCACAAGTGTTCACGTCGAACGGGTCAAATCATTCTCGCCTGGCGTCGTGCATGTTGTGCTTGATGTGCTGTGCAGCGTGCGTTGAGGCGCATCAAGCGGCAGGGTCATCCAACAACACCGCATCAAAGGTCGGCTTTGCCACGTCTTGTTCAATGCCGAGCGGTGGATCGATTCGAGCGACATAGAAGACGGCGAAGCAGACCCCTGCCAGTGCTAAGAACGAACCAAGACTCAAGCCCACGAGGCCAAAGGCTCCACTCAGGCTTGAAAACCAGGTGGTGCTGTCCTCTTTGACGACTTCATCCCCGCGGAGAGTGCCATCTGGATCGGACACGCCGATCATGCGAACGCTGATGATTTCCGCCTCATAGGTTGGTCTTCCAGCAGACGAGGCAGGGTTCTGAACAATTTCTTCGCCGGTCGGATCATCTGACGTAGGCGTGAGCGCAATGGCCCGAATATGACTCATTCCGTTTCGAACAATTCCAAAGGTTGCATAGCCTTCATCATCCCTGTTCTCGGGGTCAAGATTGTGCGCTTCTGTTTCGGCGATGTACCACTGAGCGTCGGCTGAGTCTGGGTCTTGACTGCGAGCCATTCCAATGGCTCCATCGACATGGGTCAGGTTCGGATCAATTTCCAGAGGAATGGTATCGCCAGTGCCGCCGCTGCCGCATTGAGGACTTGTGAGTGGGTAGGCACCGACCTTGGAACAGGTTGGATCGCCACCTTGAACAACGAAGTCATCGATCACCCGATGGAAAAAAATGCCGTCATAAATTCCGTTCTCGACATTCTTGACCATGTTCTCTGTCGTGATTGGAGCCCATTGCTCAAACAGTTCAATCACGATAACTCCGTAGGCGCGGGAATTGAAGTGAGCGGGGACATACGAGACTTCAATTTCGACAATGGCGTTGCCTTGGTAGGTGAGTTTCATCGGCGTGTCTTCCGGTTCTGGTCCGTCAGTCCACATGGTTGGGTCAATTCCCACCGTGCGCCAGCCACTGTTCCCAGTCTCTGCACTGGCCAATGGTGCAATGGCCATCGTCATGCATAACAGATTGAGGATGAGCAAGCAGGCAACCCGTCCTTTCATGGTTAGGCGAATCGGTTCCCCCCCATCAATCGTGCGGAAGAGCGTCGCTTCGACCCATAGACCAAAAAAGGGAACCGCCGTGTTAGAATCATGGAACAACAATCCAATTTCGTACCAAACCTAACCCTCGGCTATGGAGCATTCCTCATCGTTTGGGGCATTGCTGTATCGATTCTCTCCGAATCCGAATCGATTACTTCGTACTTCCCAAGCATGCTCGGGGTACCGCTCGCTCTTGCTGGCGTGATGGTCATGCGAATGCCCGAAAAGCGAAAACTTTGGATGCACATCGCTGCGACGTTTGGATTGCTTTGTGCGATTGGAGGCACTCGATTCTTCATGGTCATGGGCAATGTTACCATCTATGCCTCGGGCTCTTTGCTCATGCTGTTGGTCACTGGTAGCGCCTACACCGCTGTGTGTGTTCGATCGTTCATCGCAGCTCGCAAAGCTCGAGAAGCGGCTGAAGCCAGCGCTTGAGTTCGATTCACATCAAAGCGTCATGCTCTTGATGGAGAAGGCCTTGGAACAAACATGGCTGGTGCCGACGCTTCCGTTCACGAGGCTTCAGTGGAGGCCGTTTTGATCACCGGCCACGAGAAGGATGGGATGGCTCGACGCCAACTGACCCTTTCAGCGGTCAGTACAATGGCTGTGGCGGTGGTGTTCTTGTTGCTTGCCATGACCTTTGGCGAGACCCTCATTTCGAGCACGATGGATGAAGAATTCGAAGGTGACTGGTGGGATACACCTCTGCACCTTCGCCACCAAATGGACCTTCCAATGGACACGCTACGAGCGCAATTACCTGTGAATGGAACCTACGAAGCATTGCCGTACACAGAGCACTTTATCGAAGTTGAACTCCCTGCGAGCGAACAAGATGCTGGATTCCCCGGACCGGCCCTCATGCACGTTGCCTTGTGGCTTCCAAATGTGCCTGAGGGTACCCAAGTTCCTGTCATCATGACCATCCACCCTTACTATGACTTCGGGGGGGAAGGATTGCCAGGTGTTGGCGACGACTCTTCACCGAACACAGTACCAGACGGCGGCGTAGGAAAATGGGTCTATGACACGTTCCTACCGCATGGCTACGCCTTTGCTCAAGCCTCAACCTTCGGCACAGGACAGTCCACCCACTGCCAAGATGTGAAAGGTCTTGGTGAACAGACGGGCATTCAAGCGGTGACCGATTGGCTTGGGCAACAAAACTGGTCGAATGGCAATGTCGGATTGATGGGTAAATCCTACGCTGGCACCACCAACTGGGAAGCTGCCCAAAACCCCTCGGAGCACTTGAAGACAATCGTTCCGATTTCAGGTTCGATTGGTGTGCAAGAAATGTTCTACCGCAACGGATCTTCCGAAGCCAGAGCGATGGGGTATGACGCAGCCTACCAAGCGGCGACTACCGACCTTACAACCGATGACATGCGAGTGTGCTCGGACGATGCAATCGGTCCACTCAATCCGTTTTCGACTTGGGGTTGGGCCGAATTCGGCGGGGCTGAATGGAACGATTACTGGGACGAACGGAGGCACCTTCCTGACGTCTTGGAAAACTACCGAGGAAGCGTCTACATCGTGTGGGGAATGCAAGATTGGAACGTTGACCCATACCACGCTTACCCAACCTATCAGATGCTGATCGATGCTGGGATTAACGCTCGCGCAATCTCTGGCCAGTGGGCCCACAATTACCCCGACCAACCCGACCGGCACAGCGAACTCGACACTGGATATGGAAAGGAAGCCTATCCAAACATGAGCCGTATGGACTGGGCGGTGGAGTTGTATGGTTGGTTCAATTATTATCTCAAAGGCATTGGTGATGAACCGGAGCCAATGGTGCAAATGCAAACCAATGACGGACGCTGGCACGTGGAAACAACATGGCCGCCTGCCGACATGATGTGGGACATGCACACCATCGACACCTCATGGGGCAACCTCGGAACGGTGAATGGTGTTGGAAGTTCCGTCACACTGACGAGTCCAACATTCAGCAACGAAACGCACATCTCTGGCCTGCCAACGCTCCATCTAGAAGTCACGACTCAAGCCTGCAACGGAGGTCAAATCTTCGCAACTCTTTACGATGACACGGCAAACCTTCGACTTGGCCACGCAACAATGGACATTCGATACAGAGATGGAGGCTATGATGCACAACCAACGGCACCGCTCAGCCAATACACCATGCTGATGGAATTCAATCCACTTGACGTTGTGCTGCCCGCTGGCCACGCTCTGCGTTTGGAATTATCCGAAACGGGCGAGGATTACCTGCCGGGACCCTGTGCTTCAAACCCAGCTGGTGGATTAAGCATCAACGGCGGCACCTTTGGCCTGCCCTTAATCGACAGACCAACATCCCACGAGGCGTGGTTTGAAGCGCCTCACTGGTGGGATCAACAGCCCATCCCCTCTTGAGGCGAAGACATGCGCGTGCTCGCTTTCGAAGACACGTACGACCTAACCGCGATGCTCGACGCTGTAGGTTGTAACCTCAGTGGAGTCGAATTGGTGCAACGCTGGGACTCAAGGGAGCCTCTCAAACACATCAAGGAACACAAACCAGATATCGTGTTGTTGGATTACTTCATGCCACCACACACTGGCCTTGAGGTGCTAAAGATGCTCAACATGGCCACTCGCAACAAGCAACTGTCACGCCCAAACCTCATCATCGGTATTTCGAGCGAAGCGGAAGCAAACGAAGCCCTCGCAAAGGAGGGAGCAGATGCCTGCATCATCAAATTCGACATTCATACCTTGGACCTGTGGAAGACACAAACATGAGGATTGAGAGCGATGAGGCTAAATTCTTGCTGTTCCTGTGAGAATCATGGCCGATGTTGCCGATGTAAGTTCACCCTTGATGGATGAACTCTCTGCCCTCGGTCCCATTTTTGGAATCGTCTTGATCCTTGGCGGCGTCTTTCTGATGCTACGGGGTCATGAACGGTTGCAATACGTCGCTGGCGCAACGGGGGCTGGCATGGGCTATGTGTTAGCGCCAACCTTGTCTTCGATGATCCCAGATACAGGGCTCGAAGATTTGCATGTTATGATCATCCTCATGATGCTTTTCTCGGGCATCATGCTCATGACCATACAAATGAGCATCTACCTCATGGCGTCGATGGGAACCTACATCATGTTCTCGTGGTCCTTCCATTGGCTCGATGGACAGGGCATGGAAATTGCCGATAGTGAGTTCATCACAAACGTCATGGCAATCGTAGCCTTCTTTTCCGTTATATGGGTTCGAAAGCAGTTACCAATGCTCGTTTCAGCATTGCTTGGAAGCATTGCAACACTTTCTGGACTCTTGGTGCTCAACGGCCAACCGCTCGCCAACTTCAACCCACAAAACACCTCAACGCTCGCCATTGTGTTGGTGCTTTTCATCGTGAGCGTGACGTTACAATCTCGAGCCATCAAGCGAAAGCACAGGGAAGAAGATGGAGAAGAAGAACCACCTCCTACAAAGTATACCAACCAATCAACTGCACCGCGAACAACACGTACACCCTCAGAATACGATTTGCCCGACCTTCGCTAAGCCGTAGGACGAACCTTGAAATCAACCTCTCGGAAGCACCGGCCATGGCAAGCGAATTGGACTACGGTCCGGCGCATACTGATCGGCAAACCTTCGTTGCCATTGGCCTTGTTGGGACCCTTCTCATCATGGTCTACGCCATCACTGATTTACAGAGCTTGGTTGCTGAAAGTGCTGACTCTCTTAACGGCTCACGCGCCCCACCTTGGGTCGTGACCGGCGCCCGATGCATTGCTTTGGGAATGGGACTCATAGCCGTTGGAATGATGTTTCGAGTTGGTCCTGGCAACATGCAAGTGCTCCTCCATGAGCAACGTGAAGTGAGAATGATTCATCCAGCCGGGTTTGAAAAGTTCGTCACCTTTAGTTCGTGGACGCTGCTGAGCAACATTCTGTATTTTGCCAGTGCTCTTGCGGCCAGTATGTACAGCATGAACGGTGGTTCGATTCCGTCATGGTTAGAACTCCTTCAAGTCAACATGTTTGTCATTGCATGTGGTTCAGCCTTCTTGACGGCAACGGTCGTTCGATACATCATCCTGCCTGATTTTGTTGATTCGGAACGCGATTCGCAATACATGTTCCAATACCACGAACAGGTGATGCACAATTTCGCGGCCCTGTTTTTGGCCGTTGAAGTCATGTTGGTGGCACCTATCTTGCACCCTGAACTTGCCTTGTCTTGCGTCGGGATGGGGTTGGTTTACGTCGCCTTTGCCTACATTTATGCCTACAAGGGAGGAGGTTACTATGCCTACAGTTTCATTGATCCAAGAAAGAAATTCGCTCCCTTCATCATGCTTGGCTTGGCGGGAGCGATTGCCGTGTTCTATCTTGGAATCTTACTCGCAAGTCGCCTGGTCGAATGGAATGTCTACCTC
>JAQXFM010000140.1 GCA_029250305.1 Candidatus Poseidoniaceae archaeon
CATATGCAGAAGCCATTCAAGACTGCCCTCGGCGAGGGGTGGCAGAACGGCCAGACGCCTATGAGCCCGGCGTCCGAATCGCTCAGTTCACGGCTGGCCCGTGGCTGCATGCTGAACAAATTGAAGCCGTGGCACAAAGCGGCGTTCAAGCCATTGTCATCCACGGAACAGGTCTTGGCCACCTTCCGATCGATGACCCCGGGAAAGATGCTCCGGAAAACACCAAGATTTGGCGAACCCTCACCCGATGCGTCAACAGGGAAATACCGATCGTGGTCACCTCTCAGTGCATACATGGCCCTATTGACATGAATGTCTATTCCAAAGGGCGTAAACAAATCGACATGGGCATCATTGGCCATGGAAGCGTAGCGTCACCTGAAACAATGATTGTGAAAGTCCACTGGGCCTTGTCGAATTCAATGACAGTTGCGGACGCGGTTGTTACAGATTTAGCTGGAGAAGGGCGAAAGACCCTCATGGTCTAAGCGTTTTAATCAAAAACCGAGACGGAGTGGAGATGGTATGGCAGGGAACTCGAGTGACCGTCTCGAAGACCTCCAGTTCAAGCGAGAGCAAGCTCGGCTTGGTGGAGGGTTGAAGCGTCAGGAAGCCATTCGGGCGAGCGGACGAGGTACAGCACGAGACCGAATAGGACTGCTGCTTGATGAGGGTTCGTTCATCGAAATCGATTCCTTTGTGACCCATCGAACAACCGACAACGGGATGTTCTTACACCACACGATAGGCGATGGCGTCGTTGCTGGGCATGGAACAATCGAAGGGCGTCGCGTCTACTGCTTTGCCCAGGATTTCAGTGTCCACGGCGGCAGCATGGGTGAAATGCATGCCAAGAAAATCGCCAAGATCGTCGAGATGGCGGATCGAGTCAAAGCCCCAATCATCGGATTGTGGGACGGCGGAGGTCAGCGCGCTCACGATGGCGTGGCTGCACTCGCAGGCACGGGCGAATTGCTTGACAGGCTCGTTCAATGCAGCGGCCGTATACCAATGATTTCGCTTGTTCTCGGGCCTGTGGTTGGCGTCTCAGCGCTTGCTGCCAGCCTTGCCGACTTCACAATTCTCGGCGAAGAACATGGGCAACTCTTCCTGTCCTCGCCACTCGAAACACCAGAGGTGATCGACGGCGAAGTGGATGCTGCTGGCCTCGGTGGAGCCAACCTCCACGCCTCACGCTCTGGTATTGCCTGCATGATTGCTGAAGATGAAGAAGACGCATGCACATTAGCCATTGAAATCCTCTCTTTCTTGCCCGATCACAACATGGCAGACCCGCCAGTTGAAGAAACGGCTGACCCAAAAACCCGAAAGAACACCGTTCTCGAAACCCTCGTGCCCGACAATCCAAACAAGCCTTATGACATGGTCAAGGTTGTTGAAGAAATCGTGGACGACGGAATCTTCGTCGAGTTATTCGAAGCCTATGCAGACAACATCATCATTGGCTTTGCTCGGCTGGAAGGCCGCACGATTGGAGTGGTTGGCAACCAGCCAAAGGTACTGGCAGGTTGTCTTGACATCGATGCATCAATCAAAGCAGCCCGATTCATCCGAACCTGTGATGCGTTCAACATTCCTCTTGTCACCTTCGAAGATGTCCCAGGATTCCTACCGGGCGTTGTCCAAGAATGGGGTGGCATCATCCGCCATGGTGCAAAGTTGTTGTTTGCCTATGCCGAAGCAACGGTGCCAAAATTGACACTCGTGACTCGCAAAGCCTACGGCGGCGCTTACCTAGCCATGTCTTGCAAGCACTTGCAAAGCGATTACAACGTCGCGTGGCCAACTGCGGAACTTGCCGTCATGGGCGCAGATGGAGCAGTCAACATCATCCATCGACGAGAAATCAACGCTGTCCCAGATGAGGAAAAGGAAGGTGTCCGACAAAAACTCGTGGCCGAATACAAAGCCAAATTCGGCGACCCATATGTGGCCGCTCGAAATGGCTGGCTGGATGATGTCATCGAACCTGAAGAAAGCCGAATGCGCCTCTGTCGAGCCCTCAATATCCTTCGGTCAAAGCGCGAATGGAGCCCACCAAAGAAGCACGGCAACATCCCGCTGTGATCACTGCTTTGCACGGGCACGAGCAAGCAAGCCACCTGCTTCCGCTTCGCTTGCTTCCAACGCAGAAGAGGCTTCTTCTGTTGCAAACCCAGTCACCTGCCCAGAACCTTGGCGGCGGGAAAGCAGGACAATGATGACCACGGCAAGCAGAAGTAATGCGCCAATGACACCGATTGTGACGAGCGGAAGAGCGCCTGATGAATCGTCCGTCTGCACGACAGGGGGGGTATTGTCTGTACCTCCTGTAAGATTGACAGTGAGATAGGCTACTGATTCCATGCCGAGATCTGCATCAAGAACAGCAACTCGCAACTCCACCGTACCGTTCGCATTCGCAGGGTATTCGATGAATGTGAGGCATCGATTGGTTGCTGTGGATTGATCAAGGCTGCAGGAATGGCTCAGGTTTTCGAGCATG
>JAQXFM010000359.1 GCA_029250305.1 Candidatus Poseidoniaceae archaeon
GTGTTCTTGGTCGTCAGTGTCGATGGCGAGGAAGAACTCGCTTACACCCGAATTACGTCTCGAATCACCAACAGGGGCGACAGCGGCACGGCCGATGCGGATGGCGATGGCGTCCCGGATAATCAGCGGGAATTTGAATTCTTAGCGATTCTTTCCGACCGCAATTTCGCAATGGACGTTCGATTGGTTGATGGGGGCCTCGATGAGCGAACTGGTACAGCGGTTCTCCCACCTTCTGGTAGCCAAACATACATACTTTGGGTGGAGAACACAGGGGATGGCAACGATGAAGCACTGTTTGATCTATCAGGATTGCAAGGCATCGCAACTCGCGAATTGACGCTCGACGGACTTCCAGTGGAGGGCCCTGTGAGCGTACCAGTAGGGTACGGCATTTGGGACTTTGAGAATCAAACATTCCTCGATGATAATGGAGTTCCAATCACCTCAGCAACGGAAAATGGCGCTCAAACCATCATGCTCGAGTTGCCAAACTACTCTAACACGTCATACGAAGCGCGTCCATTCAAACTCAAACTGGAACTCAAACTGACGGTCAATCCCGGGGCAAACACGGGCGAAGGTGGTGTTTTGGACCTCACGGTGACGAGCGTATCCAACGCAGCAAACAGGTCTGGGAGAATCTCCATCACACTCGATGTGCAAATCGTATATGAGCTCGAATTCGACTTGGAAGGCATCGAGACTGAAATGACCCTCACTTTCCCTGACCGACTGGAATACACGCTTAATTTCACGAACACTGGAAACACTCAAACAGAGGTCCTCATCTTTGCATCTGATAGTTTCCGAGGATGGAACGTTCTGATTGAGAGTGACTTTGATGGTTGTGAATTGGATAGTTCTGACTTCATTTGTGATGTTGATGTGGGTGAAGTCGTCCCCCTTCGTATCATTGTCCGCCCTCCATTTGAGATTGACATTGAGAACGAATTCAAATTTACAATATCGATTCAACCCACCGAGACAGGCGTAATCGATCGAGAAAACATCGAGTTTGAAGTGTTGGGTGTGCCTGACAAAGGCTTGCTGGGGCTCGGCTTGTCCAGTGAACAACTCCAATCAGGTCTCTTAATTATTGTAGTATTGCCTCTGTTTGTGGCCCTTTACCGCATCGGTACCGGGGCCTCAAAGCGACCATGATGGAGCGTGAAACCCTTTGCTACCCGTGTGTTAGGGAATCTGTCAGCATTCTTCTAGAGCATTAAGGTTTCAAACATTCACTCAGCATCACCAGGATGCGCTTGGACAAAGCTCTAGATTTCTTGGTTCGGAAGGCTTGCACAGGCGCACGAGCGGCTTTGAAAAACGAGTTTGTTTCGGACCTATGACATCCTCGCAGTGGCCCAGTTATCACGGGGCAAGAATGTCGATACTCACAAGTTCAATTTGGGAACGCTTATGTGGGTCCCTCAAGTCGAAGAAATTGCGGAGCGTATGCTTTGCAACAGGGTGAACACATGTCCGGACTTGAATCAGTACCGAGCGCTTACCTTTCAATTGGATTTTTGACGGTGCTCGGCATCATCATGCCATTGACGAATTTCCTCATCACATGGGTCGTCCGACCTCGTGTCGATCCAGCTCGCCCTCACATCACTCGGTCGTACCTCTTGGAAGGCTACGAGCGAGACCACAGTCTCTACCCTCGCCGTTTGACCACCTTCGAATGTGGAAGCGAACCTGTTGGCGATGCAATGATTCAATTCCACTTCCAGTACTACTGGTACGCCATCATCTTCCTTGTGTTCGATGTGGCATTCATGTTCATGGTGCTTGGCGGCATGGTGGCTTCCGATGCAACATCAGAAGGCGCCGCAGCAGGCGCCGTCGATGAAGCAATTAGCGCTCTTACCGTGCTCGCAGTCTTCTTTGCCACGATGTCCTTGGGCGTCTGGTACGTGTTCCGGAAGCGAGGTCGCATTTACATTTGAGGTGGATATTATGGCAGAAGCAGGAGAAAATTTTGCAGCATTTAACAGCCGTGCGTTGGTCGAAATGGTTGGTGGTGTCACTGATGAGGCGCTCAAGGCCACACGAATCAAGAAGTTCCTCGGAGTTCTCGCAGGGCGTTACTTCAACTGGGCAGGCCGAAAATCGCTGTTCACCCTTCACTTGGGGATCAAGTGTTGCGCAATCGAGATGGCAGCAGCTGCTACGCCTCGATTCGACGGTGACCGGTTCGGTGTTCTGTTCCGTTCCTCGCCTCGTCAATCTGACGTGCTGCTCATCAACGGGCCAATCACGAAGAAATTCGCTGACAAAGTGGTTCGATTGTGGGAACAAATGCCTGAGCCAAAGTACTGCATCGCTATGGGCGAATGCGCAATCTCTGGCGGACCTTATTTCCAATCATACAACATTCTCGAAGGCGTCGACACGGTCATTCCAGTCGACGTCTACATCCCAGGATGCCCACCTCGTCCAGAGGCTCTCATCGATGGATTCGGCCTCCTGCGAGAGAAAATCATCCGCATTGGCGGAG
>JAQXFM010000006.1 GCA_029250305.1 Candidatus Poseidoniaceae archaeon
TGATGGTAGGATTTGCCGCCGGAGGGGCAAAGGCTGAACCGGTCTGCATGGAGTTGCTTGCGCCGTAAATCGACTCAAGTTCTGCGGCCTTCGCTTGTTCTTCCTGCACTTCTGTTGACGTGACTTCGCCTACATCAAGACCGGCAAGAACGGTGGCGGAAGCGAACAGTGGTGTCTTTCGAGCGTCCACTACATTGGCAATGTGTGCTTTGGCTTCAGGGACTGAGAGGCCTCGCCCGACAAGGAGGTCAACTGCAATGCCGTGTTGCCAGCGGCGGTGGCCAACAAGGGCGATGCCCATTGTGAGGGTGCCAATGAACAAGACAATCAAAAGCATTCCAGCAATGCTGCCTTCTTCCGTTGGCTCACCGATATTGAGGGTGAAGGCATGGTCGTCGGAGTTGTTCGAAGGATCGAAAACGGTAACGACAACGGTGTACGTTCCAGGTTGTTTGAACGTCAGATCAGCAGTGCTGCCTGTTCGGTCTGGGTCATCCCTTGCATCGCCGTTTCCATCGCTGTCGAGTTCTGGATTGAGATCCCAATGATAGCGGAGGGCGGATGCATCATCGAATGGATCGTTTGCCACAACCGTGCAAGTGAGGGATTGGTCAATCATGCCGCTCGAAGGAAGAACATTCAGTGAGGTTTGCTGGAGCACAGGAAGGGTGTTGTCAATAACAACAACCGTGGTTGTCGTGGCGTTGGTGTTGCCAGAAGCATCGGTCACTGTCAGCACCACTTCATGGCTTCCAATCGACGCCCAAGAGAGGAGCACTGAGGAATTTTGCCCGAAGGGTGAGCCGTCAAGGTTCCATGCGCATGCTGAGATGAGGTGGTCATCACTGCTGCTGTCGCAATTCAGGACAAGCGCATCATTGACGAGCAAACGCCAGCCGCCTGCCACTGGTTGGCCATTGCCTCCAATTCGTGCGATTGGATCGATGACATCATTCACGGCGATCGTGGTGGTGGTGGAGGCCATTTCCCCTGTTGGTGAAGTCACCCAGAGTGTAACAGTGCGGTCGCCAGGTGTTGGCCATGATGCATCGGCCGTGAAGCCAGTTGCATCTGCGTCGTTGTTTGCCGTGCCGTCGTTATCTGAATCCACATTTGAGTCGAAGTCCCATTGAACTGCATCAATTTGGTTGAGGCGGTTGGGTGTGGAAGAAGCATCAAAATTCACGGATGCTCCAACCGTCGTCGAACCACCTGCGTCATTGGAGAGCACTGGGTTAAGGGTTGGTGAGAGTTCAATGCGTACCGTCATTCGAACGGTTTCATCGCCGTTCGCACCGCCAACTGGCGTATCGGTGTTATCGGCTACTAGAATCAGTGATTCACCATCCAACTCATTTGGCACAATCCACGAAAAGGAAGACGAGCCTTCGACTGATTGCAACGATGCTCCAGTGATTGAGAGGGTACCAACGCCACCCGTCGTGTAGAGGTTGTTCATGTTCTCGGTTTGGAGGTAAACATCGCCTTGAGATTCAAGCGACCAAGCACTCACCACAACGGTTGTGCCCGCATCCAAACGCAATGCGTCGCCGGAGAGAAGTGTTTGATACGAGTCCGACTCCATTTGAATCAAATCATGATACGGCGTCCAGTACGCTTCGTTGATGGCTTGAACATTGAGACTGGCCCTGCTGTCGTTTCCGCCCAGATCGCCCATGCCCTGATCTCCATCGTGGTCAAGGTTATCGAACACAATGTACCACGTTTTCTGAGAGAGAGACGATGGGACCTTCCAGTGGAATGAATACGATCCTAAAGCGGATTCAGTGGATGGGATTTGTTCATACGAGGAGCGATACGATTGACCAAGATCGTAGGGTTGAATGGTGTTTTGATCGAACACGAAGACATCCATCGCATCATCGATGATGTTGATGTTGATGTCGAAGACATCGCCCGGCATTAACACGCCCAAGGACACCTTGACGCATTCTCCATCTGAGATGGCATCGGAACTCGAAAATGCAGCCGCCGTCGTTTCTGTGCAAGAAGGTGCAGCGCGCCCTGCATCAGCGAGTGCGGATGGCGGCACCATGAGCATGACGAACAGTAAAACCGCCACAAGAGAGGAACGCATGCTCTGCTGTTGTTCATCGTCCACTTGAATGATGTGGAGGATTGTTTCACGCTGTCCAGCCATTTTGTGACCAAGCCCGATGCGTCACATGGCCGTTGGTGTGGAGGTGCACACGGTCGCCATCGCTGGCCAGGCTGATGTTGAGTGGCAATCCCTCGCCGGCCTTGTTGGCTTCTGAAAGTGAGATGTTGCCGTCTTTGATTCGAGCGCTGAAATGGGTGAGCACAAGATGACGGGCATCGCATGCAAGAGCTGTACGGACGGCACCTGTTGCTGTGGAATGGAGGTGTTCTGTTGCGTGGTCTTTCGTGTCTTCCAAAAACGTGGCTTCGTGCACCAACACGTCTACGCCTTCCAATGCCATCAAACCCGGAGCCTGCTCGGCAGTGTCGCCAGAAATCACAAAGCGGTGAGGTCGAATCGATTCGCCACGGAACGAGGCGGCTTGAAGCACCTCACCATCGTCAAGCGTGACATCACGGCCTTGCCCTAATTCTGTTTGCTGTTCTTTCGACAAACGTAACTCTGCTGCTTTCAACCGGTTGAATTTACCTGATTTTTCTTTCGATTCAAACATCCAAGCACAGGAGGGGACCGTATGTGTGGTGGCAAGTGGAACGATTTTCACTTGCTTCCAGCCCGCTGGTTGCGGCATGGCGTCAAGGGAAGTCGATGCACCTGTTTCCGAATTGAGTTCGACCCATTTGTCAGCGACAACATCCCCAAGAATCCAACGAACCTTGTAGCCAAGTCCTTCACTCGTGGCGCCCAAACTGTGCCATGATTGCATTTGTCGGGCGAGTTCAGCCGGAGGCGCCTCTGTTGGAATGGGCTCACCTGCGCACAATGCCGCAAGCGTATCACTGGAGGTGGGACCAATGATCAAAAGCGGCTTTTCTCGGCGGTCGAGCGCCATGGTTTGCAACCAAGGTAACAACCCCCATGTGTGGTCGAGATGCCCGTGTGTAAGGCATACAGCATCGATTTTAGCAGCTCTTAGAGAGACTGGTGGAGACTGTGTTTTGAGGCGTTTGCGATGATCGGCGTACCGGGATTGAAATCCTTCACCGGCGTCGATGACAGCAATGCCATCTTCGCACGCAATGAGGCTACCACTCACTTGACGTTGACTCGCAGGTCGCGCCGATGCTGTACCTAAGATGTGAAGTTCCAACCTTGTCACCGCCTCAGGAATTCAGTGGGATTGGCGTTGGTGGAAACCAGCGCAACAACACGATTTGATCGATGGCTCGAATCCAACGCCAAGGAATTGCAACATGCACTGAACCTTCAACGAGTGCTTCATCAGGATCGCGGACAAAGAGATGCGTGCATTGCATTCCGTTTGCATCAACAACGGCGTCATGGACGACACCGAGCCTTCGCCCATCGGGAAGAAACACCTCAAGCCCGGTCAAGCGGGTAACGGTGTCTTCGCCTTGAACCATGGTTGAGCCTCAGATATGCGAGAAGTCGACGGGCAATAAATCAAACCCGAACAGATTCGAAACCAAAGCGATTGGTCGCCAACGCAGAGGGGAGCGTTTTGCTCACTTGCCACGGTTGAGGTTTGCCTTGAGTGAAGGTCGCAACTTCTCTGCGCCCTTCCCCTTGTTGTGCAAACCACGTCCGCGCTTTCCAGCGGAGGTCTTGCCACGGTAGGCTCGTCCACGGTGGGACTTCTTGCCGTTTGCAGCACTGAACACACCGAGTTGCTTGTCCTTGATGATAGCAGGGTGGTGAGTGTCGATCATGATGACTTCGTAGAACTTGTGCTTTCCATCTTGGCCAACCCAGTAGGAGTTGAGCACTTCGAGGTTAGGGAAGTGACGTGCAACACGCTCTTCTGCCATTCGCTGAGTGTTCTTGGCCATGGTAATCTTCTTGATACCGGCCTTCGATGGCTTTCGCTTCATGTGAATCTTACCTTTGCGCAGTCCACCACGGCGGATGCGGGTTCGGATCATGACAACACCTTGCTTGGCTTTGTAGCCGAGACGGCGTGCAGCGTCGAGGCGAGTTGGGCGCTCGATGCGGCAGTTGACAGGTTCACGGCGCCATTGAGCCATGCGTGTCTGCCTGTACATGTGAGGCAGTGCATCGTTTGGGCGCTTCCAAGTTTGACGAACGTGTTGGTACAATCCTTGAGCCATAATGAACACCTACGCTTCTCAGCATCCTGCCGACAAAACTCCCCTTTATGAGCCTGTCCACGCGGCAGGAGGACTTCAAACCCCTCCAAAACGCGTACTGCATGAACAGTTGGGAGCTCTATTCGAGGTTTGTTTCCAAGCCTTCTGCAACGATGGCACGCCATCCGCCCCATAATGAAAACGCTTGACTGTAGCCCATATCCTTGAGTGAGCGGGCCGCGATTGCGCTTCGAAAGCCCCCCCCACAATAGAGGACAAGACGAGCGTCGTCTGCGAATTGATGCTTCTCAATGTCGCGTTCTAAAACTCCTTTGCCAATGTGCACCGAGCCCACCAGGTGGCCTGCTTGAAATTCATGGCGTTCTCGCACATCGATGACGACAAGCGGTGAACCGTCAGCAAGCATGGTTCGAAGGTCGCTTGCGCTGCATTCAGGGATTGAAGCCCGAGCGGTTTCCACAATTTCGAGAAATTTAGGGCTGTGCGTTTTCGCCATGTATGCGCCAAGTCGGATAGCCTCATGAGGCCTGCGGCCCACGCACCTCCATGGCGGGACAAATCACAGGGGCTGAGGCTGTGCTCCGAGCCCTTCAGGATGGTACTGCCATCACCATGGTCCTTGTTGACCGTGAGAAAGACACGGCAGAGATTCGCTCATTGTGCGAATCGGCAGGGATTCCACTCGAGGAAGGTTCCACCAACGATCTGTGGCGAATGTCTGCAAATGGCCATGTGGACGCTCTCGCCTTGGTTGGACGAACACCACAAGCCACGCTTGAGGAAGTGTTCCAGCGAGGCGGCACCATCTGGTTCTTCGATGGCGTCACCTACTCAACAAACCTTGGTTTTGCCATTCGAACCGCAGAGGTGGCTGGAGCGGATGCCGTTGTGCTCAACGTCACGAAAACCCATGAAGAGCGAAGGACCATCCGACGTTCAAGCATGCGAGCGGATCGATTCATTCCGGTTGTCTACGACACCACTGAAGGGATTCTTGCTGCAGCAAAGGCCAATGATGTTCGAATCATTGCTGTCGAAGATGTTGGCACGCATGGACCATGGGATGAAACCCTCACCGGCGATGTGATGCTCGTTGTTGGAGCTGAAAAGGAAGGCATCAGTCAAACGGTGCTTGATGCAGCAGACGCATGCGTGTTGTTGCCAATGAATGGGTTTGTGCCGTCTTACAACCTTCAAGTGGCGGTCAGCGTTGTTGCTGTTGAAGCGCTTCGACAGCGACGCCTTAAATCAACCGAATAGGCTTCCAAGGCCCGAGAACTCATCATCGTCGTCTTCGTCCGAAGTGGTACTACCTGCACCGAATACACTGCTTGAAAGAACGTATTCAACGAGGGCTTTTTCCGTTTGAGTTTCGCTTCCTTCGATCAAATAGCGCTCAATAAACTCCCGTTCATACGTTGAGGCGGCGTTGGTGATGTAGCGCACTGAAAGAAAGTTGCGAACCAATGGGTGTTGAATGGTGCACAACTTTCGAATAATTTCCATTTGCCAAATCTCGTTCCTGTATCGGAACAGGTGGATGCAATCTTGGAGCGCGTCTTCCTGTGCCATCTCGATGTAAGTGTCGAGCACTGGGCCAAGTACACAAGGATCGTCAAATTGAACCAACCGCTTCAAGATCGGAAGGTACTCTTTTTGTGAGGGGGTGACAACCAAACCAATCATCTCGATGGCCCTTACTTTGGAAGCAAGTTGGTCGCTGTTGGATATCTCGACAAGCAAAGGCAGGTATGCCTTCATGTTCATGCCTCGACCGTAATACAATGCTTCCAATGTAATCATCACGAGGGATTCGTCTCGTGCTTGGTGGACCATCGTCTTCAACTGGCGCAGTGAAGCAAGGCACGGAAGTTGTCCCATCGCTTCTAAGGTATGTTTCACAACGGTGTCGTCTTCATGAACGAGCAGAGCTGTGAGTTTTTCAAATGGAAAAAATTTGTACAATGTCGAAGGATACATTGTCAGTGGGACGCCTTTCGAAGAGAGCAGCATGAGCAGCGCAGCGCAAAGGTCGAGGTCAGGAACTTGGTGATCGTAATCATTGCCCATCTCAATGCAGAGCTCATTTGAATTCACAAATGCCGGCACATGCCCTTGTTCCCAATAATCCAAATTCAACGCCCGCTCTGCGCACAATCGGACATCAACCTGAACCTTGACGTCGTCCATGTATCCGACGGCCACAACACCGTTTGATGTGTTCTCATACTCGAGTGCTCCGTTTGAATCGTTGACGATGTCATCAATCCAAGTGAGGGCGACCATGTTTCGTTGAATATCGATTTCGTCAATCTCCTCTGAGACCCTGATGACGCCGAATGTACTGGAGATGTTTCCCGCTGATGTTTTGCGTGGTTTCCTTGGTTTCCTTGCATTCGCCATGAATGCACTGTCTTTCGACGCTACTTAAACGCCGAGTTCATTGGCCTTGAGCCCAGAAGTCCTCGATCACTTCATCGTCAATCATTGGACCGATGTGTCGGTCGATGACCATGCCATCTTTGCCGACAAGAATCAATGTTGGCGTGTTGTTGATTTCAAAGTCCTGAGCGAGACCGACGTTCATTGTGAAGGGAGCAGAAACGGTGCTGTCGTCCTTGCTTTCATTGACCTGTGTGTGCCATTCACCTAGCTTCGTTTCGCCACCATCATTGGCATCGGTTGAAACCACAATGTACATTTCGCCGTCCAGATGGTTGGTCACAGCGTGCATGGTCGGGCGGCACTGGTTGCACCACGATGCAGAAAAGTGGAGAATGTAGTTTGTTCCAAGCAGGGATTCATCCCCATACTCAAGACCATCGTCTGCAATCATCGAGAATTCTGGAACGGTTTCACTGGAGGATGCGTCGTCTCCACCAAGGCAACCTGGTGAAAAACTGAGCGCTGCGAGGAGCATCGTCAGAACGAGCGCTTTCATTTGCATGACCTGCCGTCAACTTGGTCCTTTTCAATCCCTTCCCTTTCAAGTCTCATGGGTGCCATGTGATGGAGGGTTTGATAACCGAATGAGCATAGGAATGAGCATGCGTCAATTCTTGGTATGGTTTTGTCTGTTCCTTGTGGTCGGTGCAAGCATGATTGAACCAAATCATGCGCCTTCGACAGAACTGTCGCATGCCTTTGTCGCCTTTGCCGATGGAGCGACGGGCAATGAAAGCAACAATGGTAGCACGAACAACGAAAGCGAAGAATGTCCCAATGGAAACGGAACCTCAACGCATGACAGAACCGGATGTTTGGACACGGATGGTGATGGCTATTCAGATCCAGATGCAACATGGAACATCAGCATGGGCGCCGATGCATTTCCCGAACGAGCCGATGCTTGGAGTGATTTAGACGGTGACTACTACGCGGATCAGCCCAACCTCGACATCACTGACGATTGCCCAACCCGCTTTGGAAAAAGTCGCTCTGTGTTGTACGGCTGCTCCGACATGGATCTTGATTGGATTCCTGATGTCCTTGATACGGATATCGACGGCGATGGAATCTCGAATGAGTTGGAAATTGCTTCCTCTGGCGCTCTTTTCCAATACGACCCAATGGACGCCAATTCATACCCTATCGATACCGATTATGACACCATACCTGACGCCGTCGATGAAGATGATGACAACGACTACTGGCCAGATGTCATCGAACTCGACCGCGGTTCTGACCCATTAGACCCCGATAACACGCCGTTCAATCGTTACTTTGGTGTGCCGACTGGCTTCTTCTATTATGGAGGCTTTGAAACCGATGACAAGTATGACGGTGAGGCGCTTGAATTGTCATTATCTGGCCTCATGGAAGTGGTCACTGAAGAGTTAGTGATTCCCTTTTTGTTGATCCCTATTTACTTCTACGTGTTTTTCTCACGGCGACAGCGGTTTGAAGCCCTTCGGAAAGAAATCATTGAAGCCAAGAACGATGAAACATTGTTTGAACTTGAAGTCCGTGTCAATGAACTCATCAAAGACCGAAAAATCAAGACGTTGCACGGCCTGATTTTGAGAAACACCATTGAAGAGCAAGAAAACAAAATCAGGTCTGCGCCAGCCAGTGAAGAAGAATGAGCGGTTCACTCTTGTTCGCTTGAGAGGTGCTTCGGTTCTTCATCACGTCGTACCAAAAGCAGCAGCAAGAGCAAACCTGCAGCGCCACCAGTGCCCATTGCAATGTACAGCAAGACGGTTTCCGGCGTCAGTGGCTCATCTTCAGCAGCCGAGGAATCTGAGGGCGTTTCATCCTCTTGAGTGACGCCAAAGGAGCTGCCAACCGTTGGGG
>JAQXFM010000014.1 GCA_029250305.1 Candidatus Poseidoniaceae archaeon
GCTTGGGTGGCTTGAAACTCACACCAGCAACCCTAGCAAAGATTCCTCATGTTCGCCTGCTTGGCTGCGGCACGTCCTACAACGCTGCTGATATTGGCGGGTTGCTGATTGAGAAGTTGGCTCGCATCCCTGCTGTTGCCCACATATCAAGCGAGTTTAGGCATAACGACCCCGTCATCAATCCAAGTGCGCTTCACTTTGCTGTCACACAGTCAGGCGAAACCGCTGATACGATTTCAGCCATCAAAGAAATTCAACTCAAAGGGGGGAATGTCCACGGAGTTGTCAACGTCGTTGGTTCGACCATTGCTCGCCTTTGCGGACGTGGTGTCTACATCCACTCTGGTCCAGAACAGGCGGTTGCTTCCACCAAGGCATTCTCAAACATGGTGACGGCGCTTACCATGTTCGCTTTGCAAGTTGGCCGTTCTCGAAACATTACAAAGGAGAAAGGGATTGAACTGATTCATGGCCTCCAACAGATTCCACATCTATTAGAAGAGTATCTCGAATCACAAGGACCGATTCAAGAAGCCGTGGAACTGGTCAAAGATGCCAAGAGCGTGCTGTTCCTTGGACGAGGCATCTCGGCTCCAGTCGCTCAAGAGGGCGCATTGAAACTCATGGAGATTGCCTACATTCCGTGTTTGGCTTACCCTGCTGGAGAAATGAAGCATGGTCCAATTGCTTTGCTCGAAGAAGGCAGCCCGGTCATCTTTATCGCACCAAATGATCATGTCAAGACGAAGACGGTTTCAGCCATTCACGAATGCCGTGCACGTGGTGCTAAAATCATTCTTATCCACGAAGAAGGCGATGACATTGCACAAGAAGGCGATGTTTGTATCTCTGTGCCGAAGGTACACAACCTCCTCTCCCCGTTGCTCACTGTTGTACCGCTGCAACTGATCGCATACCATACTGCACTTGCGCTTGGTTGCGATGTGGATCGGCCACGGAATTTAGCGAAATCTGTCACCGTCGAGTGATTAAATCACAGAATGGTGAATCGCTGTTCGTCCTCTTTCCAGTTGAATGGTTTGTACCCGAGGGAGTGACGGGTGTGGCGCATTTTGACGATCCCAAGCTTGCGCTTTACGTCGTCACCGGATCGTTCCATGACCAGGTGGACGACACCATCTGAAAGATAATCCTCGACGCCATATTCACCAAACTGCTTGTGGTCATCACCTGTCATTTCACAGATGAAAAACGACGTCAAGCCGAGTCTACGAACTGCCTCAAAGAGTCGGAAAATCTCATCGCGAGGGTTTTCCATCTTCGTCAATGTGAAGAAGGCACCAAGTGAATCGAAGACCAAGAGTTCGAAGCCGATTGCTTCCCGGTACGAGGTGAGTTGCTTGATGAGTTGGCCCATCCAGTCAACACGGTCGCTCATGCCTTGTTTGTCGAGTTCCACACGAAGGTCGGATAGATCGATAATTGCGATTCGGTTTCGAACCCGAGCATCATCAACGTTCATTCCCATGTTGGCCATGTGAGAGCGGAGCGAATCCTTGCCTTGTTCGAGCGTCACATAGATACCGCTTGTTTCACCGTACAAGACTGCGTTGTACAGCATGGAAAATGTCAAACTTGACTTCATTGCACCCGAGGCACCTGCTACGATGCAAATGTGTCCTTGTGGGACACCACCTTGCATATTTTCATCTAATCCTTCAATGTGAGTAGGGATTCTTTCAACATCGCTCATGCCGGCACCGTTTGCTGGAAGACGAGTCGATTCTTCAACCTCTCCCTTGTGAATTTTGAATGAAGTCAGGAAAAATGACGTCAAATCGTAAATGTGATGTTGCTTTAGCCAACTCGAAGACCATGGTTTCGCTCTGGCTCGCTTCTCAATCCCCACGACGGGCTTCAATGATCAAGAACGCCTTTCCAGACGCTCACTGCCAAGGGTTGGAAGGCGTCGATGAAACTCCCACCGCTTCGGGAACCGTAGCTGAAAAGGTCGCTTCAATCTGTCAGGCAAAAGCCAACGCCATTCCAAGCGATCACGGTTATGACATCGTGCTTGTTTGCGATACGGTCCTTGCCGACCCAGATGAACTCAACGCCCTCATGGGGAAACCCAACGATGCTGTTCATGCTGCAACGATGCTGCATCGACTCTCAGGCCGCCGTCATCAAGTTTGGTCTGCCGCGGGCCTGTGTGTCCATGGACACTGGTCCTTTTTCACTGAATATGCCGTCGTGGAAATCGATGAACTTCCCGATGAAGTGTTGGTTGATTTGGTTCTCAACGAATCATGGAAAGGAAAGGCGGGGGGCTATGACCTCGCTGGACCAATGGGGGTGCATGCCAAGATCATCGACGGTTCCACCTCAACGGTTCTTGGGATTCCACAAGCAGCGATGGATGTGTTGAATTCAATTGCTTGATTGGTCTTGTAGGTAACGTCCGTAAAACATCGGAATTCGCTGCCACGGTTGTAAAGTCAATAGCGTCATTCGCACGAAATTAAAGGCAATGACCACCGTTCCGAAGAGTGAAGACACAATCCAAATCAACTGCTCAGTTTGATTGTCGAGGTCGCCTCGTGCGTTCTCTAAAAAGAGCAGTTGAATTGCCACGAATGCCGTGAAGAAACTCATTATGAACAGCCAGTTGACCTTTCTCTTGTGGATGTTGATGTGGAGGTGATCTTCGTGGAGGTACCATGCATAGCCCCAAATGCATAACAGTGCTGATGTGCACAGGAATGTAGCGTAGCCAGGCATGCCGGGGCGACTTGTGTACGCTGCCGCGTTAATGGCGTGAAAACTGGAAAATGGAAGCATCCACAATGCAGCGAATATTGGCCGGCTGTGGGCCATGCCTCCGTTTGTGAAGGCCATGCGTGTTATTTTCACCGGGTTGCACATGATGAAGACCCACATCATGGCGAGCCCAAGTGTGAGATTTTGCATTTGGACAATCAACGTTATGTCCGCCGAATTCTCCTTTCCGGCTAAGAATGCGAATAAAATATGGGTGAGTGCCAAAGCGAAAAACAAACCAAAGCGAATCCCCATTTTCTCTGGATTGATGACTTGCCAATTTAATCGACGGTTAAAGTGACTTACAATCATGATGAGTGTGATGAGGAGGAAAAACATGATCATCAAGGAGCGACCAAGCTCAAGGATTCCTGCCGTTTCCCTGTAAAGCCAACAGCCCAAAACGAACGAACCAAAGAAGGGGAAAATCAAGCCCGGTATGAGTGATGCATACCCCACTTCATCATCCTTGGATGGGACCATTGATTCCTTGGACAATCGTCGCCC
>JAQXFM010000017.1 GCA_029250305.1 Candidatus Poseidoniaceae archaeon
GGGGTCATCGCCAAGTTGTACGGGTCAGTAGCTTAGTTGGGAGAGCGCGGCACTGAAGATGCCGAGGTCGCTGGTTCAAGTCCGGCCTGACCCACCTCAACGTAACACCAGCGAAAGCTGTCTTCAAAATCCACGATTCCTGACACGGCAAAACCTTGTGTGAATCTTGTTCCCATCGTTGGGTTCATTTGCATGAACCCCTTCTTGTGGGCATGGGCGGAAAGGATGATGAGAATCTAGCACCGCCTGAGGGCACCGAGCATGAAACTCGGAAGGATAAACTCAGCAAGGAACTCGAAGTGATTCGAACCCGAAGAACCGGTGGCTCAGGCCGTAGTTTTTTAGCAAAGAAAGAGAATTTTGTCCTTTTTGGTGGCATCGTTTACGGCGGAGTGTACGCCCTCATGGTCTTCGCCATGTCTTCTGGAATGCTCGGTGAATCAACGGCACTCGATCACGCCGCCTCCAAGACCTTCCTCGATATTGGCGGTGAATGCGAGGAGATCACAGAAGAGCCGTGGATCCACATGTTCCCTAACGAAGACCTGCATGTCTTCTCTCTCGCAGGTCACAACCTTCCTGAGGGTTTTGCATCGCTCGCTTATGAGATCACATCTACTGATGAAGGCCAAGAATGGTGGTCGAAAGCAAACGCCACGGTCTCAACGGTCAAATTCAAAGGCGGCTCGGAAACAGGGCGATCTAATTACCAAGCTGACTACAGTGACTTGAGCGAAGGCCACTATTCGATGACATTCGAAATTTCAGTTTACAATCAATCGAACCTCACCGGTGCAAGCATCGTTGAAGGCGGCGAGCGAATTGACAAAACCATTGAATTCGAAATCTCAGAATCAAAGCAAACCCTTGCCTTCCTTCCGTTTGTTGATGACGAGACTAAGCAAGACATTCGAGTCACTGACACAGGTGCTCGCTCCTGCTGGAGTGTCCAAGATTTGGGAGACTGGGGCTACATCCTCATCGGTGCTGAACTTGGCGGTGGTCGAGAAACTGCCATGCTTTCAGGTGGCTCTGCCGGCATCCCTGCTTGGTGGATGGCTTTCACATCCCTTTCCCTCTCAGCAATCACCTTACTTGTGATCTATCCGCTGATGTACAAAATCTACCACCAAGAAAGCGACGATATTCTCTCAAGGGCTCACATTGGCCGCCTTGTTGAAGAGATCCTCACAAAAACGGCAAACCGATTGTCGATTGATGTTGATTGGGAATTGTACAAACTCGAACCTCGAGAATTATCCATTGACATCATGGTCCCGTACAAGAACACGGAATCCACACTCTCTGACAGCAAGGACGTGCGTGCTGAAGTGCTTCGAGAAATTCTTGACGAGTTTGCAATTTTCCGTGTGTTCAAACCCGTTCAATTGACGGTACGAACGATTGGTGTCAATCAAGGCATTGACTTTGATTCTGGCGTTGGAATTGGCACCTCTGCAGAGGAAGAGACAGAAGAAACTCAGAACTATTCATCCTTCTTCTCTGAACTTCACACCCTCTCACGTGTGGAAGATGAAGTACGAGAAAGCCTCGAACTGTTCTTCGCCCGTCGAAACGATCTCGCAATGAAAGGGGCAGTCGTTACCAGTGATGACCGAGTCATCTTCGTCTCTGTCATTTATCGGCCAACTCAACGGTTTGCTTTCTTCAGGTTCAAGAAAACCAGGGACGAAGTTCAGACCGAACTTCATCGATTCATCTCAAAGCGGAACGCTGACTTGTTGGGCTCACAAGATCTCATTGTCAAAGGACGAAACCAAGTCTCAACCTTGGCTGATCGGGCTGGTGCTGGGCGCGTAGAGCGAGCCTCGAAAAGCGACGAGCGGATTGTGGCCGTCGCTCGACAAGACGGGCTCGGTGGGAAAATGCTCCAAACCAAATTGCTTGGTGATACACTCTCGACGGTCGAGTACATGGCCAACGAAAAGCGTGAGATGATCAATAAGTGGGGCTTCTGGGGCTTGATTGTCTTCGTCTGGATTCCGTTCATGGCATCAGGTGTGCTGGTTGGTGCAATGCTCGGACTGCTTTCAAGAATGAACTTCACCCGCGTGCTCTCTGCCACCTTCATCGGTGGGTCAATCGCTTCAATCACGTGGGCCTACACTGCGGAAGGGATTGTGAAATTCATGCACCAATACAAACTTGAGGCTGTCATTCCACTGATCATCATCGTCTTCGTTGGCGCTGCGTTCCTGCACATTCGTTCGACCAAGATGCGCCGTCAGACTGAACTTTTCGAAGACACGCTTTTGGATAATTTCCATGCGAACATCCAAGCCAAATACGGCGAGCAAGGATGAGGATTCCAATGGACGCCATCACTGAGACAACGGGTAGAGAAGGGCATGTTGGTGAAGTATCGATCATTGGCATCGTGACCGTCAGCGACCGAGCCAGTGATGGAACCTACGAAGACCAAGGTGGGCCAGCAATTCTTGCTTTCCTCAACGACGCCATTGCGAGTCCGTGCATCGTCCACTACATGTGCGTTCCAGATGTTCAAGCAACCATTGAAGCAGCCCTGATTGAACTCGCCGATGTGGTTGGCTGTGATGTCATTGTTACAACAGGCGGTACAGGCCCCACGCCTCGGGATGTGACACCAGAAGCGACAGAGGCCGTTCTTGACCGAGTTCTTCCTGGATTTGGCGAACAGATGCGGGCTATATCTCTGAAGTATGTGCCAACTGCCATCCTCTCGAGGCAACTGGGAGGAACCAGGGGTTCTTCCGTTATTTTCAACCTCCCTGGACGACCTAAATCAATCAGGGAGACCATCGATGAAATTTGGCGAGCCGTTCCATATTGTGTGGATTTAATCGGTGGTCCTTACATCGACACGAATGATGAAGTCTGCAAAGCATTCAGGCCTGCCTCAGCCCGTCGCAGGTGAACGCAAACACCAAGCAAGAGTTCATTGAGTAGATTCCTAAGGCAATCACATGGACCCAAAGAACAACGGAAATTTGCTCGTTCTGAATGCCACGATGATCCTACCTGAACAAACCGTTCTCGGCGACTTGCGAACGGAAAATGGAGTCATCTCAGAAATCAAGATTGGTGGCGGTCTTGAGCCAAACGACAATGAACAAGTCATCGATGCGACGGGGTTGCATCTTCTTCCGGGCGCCATTGATCCTCAAGTGCATTTCAGAGAACCAGGCCAACCGGAAAAGGAAGACCTTGGAAGTGGGTCGGCTGCCGCAGTCAGTGGAGGGATCACTTCGTTTTTGGACATGCCAAACAACAAACCAGCCATCATAGACATGAAAGGCATGCAAATGAAACTCGACAGTGCCGCTGCTACATGCGTCAACAACTACGGCTTTTTCATCGGCGCCACGCCAACCAACCTTGCTGAACTCCAGGAGGTCGTAGGGACCGCTGATGCACCACGAGCCATTCCCGGCATCTGTGGAACAAAGGTGTTCATGGGGTCCTCAACTGGAACCTTGCTCGTCAACGAGCGTGAAGCACTCGACACAATCTTTGGTGGAATTGGTGGACTGATTGCCGTTCACGCCGAAGACGAGGACCGGCTCAACGAACGCTACCCCTCCTTTGAACATCGCACCGACATGGCCGCCCATGCTGAATGGCGAGACGATGTGACCGCCCTGCTTGCCACTCAAATTGCGGTGGAACTTGCAGAACGCCACCAACATCGGCTCCACATTCTCCATCTTACCTCTGGGCTCGAAGCAGATTGGTTGGAAGGGCGAACCTCGTTGCCAAGTCAAGCAAAAGGAAAAGGCATCATCACGACTGAGGTTCTGCCTCAGCATTTGACATTCAATGAAACGGATGTGGAACGTGAGGGTGTGCGACTGAAGATGAACCCCCCAATACGCTACCAAGCCGACATGGACATCCTATGGCGCAG
>JAQXFM010000019.1 GCA_029250305.1 Candidatus Poseidoniaceae archaeon
AAAGACTGCACATGCTTTCAAGCGGTCATGAAAACTGCCCAGTGCCAACATCAGTGGAAGAACTTCTTGCATGGTGGCAATTGCCACCACCCTGATCATTCCTCTTCAGATTTCAATTGGAACCTTGCCTTTCCAGGCAAAACAACATCACCGGCTGATTCGAATTTCTCTGCACGTGCCCCAAGCGAGGCACCAATCAAGATCGCCAAACCGAGACCGAATGGACCACCCGTCAATGGTCGAGTGAAATTGTTTGATTCATACCCTGTAAGAAGTTGAGTGAAGCCGTCGATCAGAAGGGGCATGCATAGCAGGACGCCACAGGCAAGCCAAGCAATCGTCCGTTGGTTCTTGACATAGACATCGACCAGCCATTCATCGGGAAGCATGGAAAGGCAGGTATCCCGAACCGTCCACCTGTTGTGAGCCCGCCTTGAAAAGAGGACACCGCCCATCATCAGTCCGAAGAAAATACCAACATCACGGGTACAGACCGGCATTTGATTGCCACCAACGTTCCAAGATCGCTCATGGTTTTGATGGCAATTTAAATCCGCAAAGGCGTAGATCAGACCGGTGTAAGGGTCCAATTCACTCCACGTGAACGTGTCGTGTTGGTGCGTCGTCCCGTCGGCGTGCTGATGGAGAGAACCTTGAGGAGAATTCCCGTATGCTCTCGAACCATCATTGGATGCGAAATCGAAGGTGTTTGCTCGCCCGTTGATGTCGACCACCGTCCCAGCAGGAAGGATCAACGGTGCAAGAAAGAATGAGAAAAAGAAGAAACCTGACACACCTGCAATCCATAAACCGATTTTGCGTTCCCTCAAGCGATGCTCGAGTCCGTTCTTCTCCACACACTGACCAATCGAATTTAATTGATAGACTTTGGTATAAAACGATGGGAGCCTTGATGAGTAACGTCCCCAGACAGTGACCATGAACCTCGAGGAGGGTGAGCCGGTCGGCCTGGTGACAGGACTTCAAGCAGGCGCATTTCTCGGCCTTTACCTCGGTTTTAGCCTTGCAGTGATTTCTGTATTGACCGACCCATCACAGCTCCAACGGCTTGCTGGATTGATGTGCACACCGCCGCTCATTGGAGCAATCGCATTGGGCCCGTTTCTTGCTCGAAGACGAAAACCTGTTGACATCGGGAAGCGACCGCTTGAGTATGCTCGGGAGACACTCGAACCTTTGAATGAAGGACAAGGACGCTGGCGTGTTTTAAGCCATGTCAAGAGCGATGGAATGTCAATACGGATCGACATGCACGATTTGACAAATTTGGAAGGCGTCGTCAATGCAGCGCTCCCACTCGCCGACCTATGTTCAGTGAAATTCGTTGTCGGCGGAGGCGTTCAATCTTCCCGCCAGCCTGAATTGCGACAAAACGTCCTCGGCCTCGTGGAAGATCGAGTAACCCTCACACGGCGGCGGCGCACCGCTAAATCAATCGAAATATCACCTGTTCCAACCGTGAAGTTTGTCGACCAACAACGGAAAATAAATCGAGCATTGCTAATCCTCCTTCCCATCTTCTCATTCTTTGCATGGTTAGAAATGCGCTAGCCTCGCCACCGCAGGAGCACTTAAGGTCCGCCAGTGCCTAAGGGATTTATGCGCGAAGTAACCTTTTTTTGGAAGCGGGCGAATGTCGGCCACTTTGTGTCGGGCCCATTGACTGAGGTGTTTCAGAGCATTCACTTCATTTCCTACGCACGTCGAGTGCCAAAGGACATTCGATGTATTTTCAAAGGTCATTTTCAACCTGGAATGGGCCCTGAAGACATCAAGCAGATTGGTTTTTTGGAGTTGCTTGAAGTCCTCATGGAACCAGAACATGATGGTGATGGCACGATTATGTTGGCTCGAATCAATCACCCTGCGGCCAATGTGAGTGCTCGAACAAACGGCACATCCGCAGTCCCGGGCGCTTGTTACCTCGATGGAGAGGGAATCACATACACAATTCAAGGTCCACCTCTCAGCCTCCGTCTGTTGAGTGGATTCTTACGCATGATTGCCAAACCAGATCGCACAAGTGCACGCAGCGTGAAATACACCATCAATGAAGAGAATGGAGCCCTGTCGAAAAAGCAGGTGAAGTTGGCAAAGTTTGCCTATGACCGAGGCTACTTTGACACCCCCAAGCGAATTCGAATCGCTGAACTTGCCCAAGAGTTAGGCCTTGCTAGAGCAACGATCTCTGAACATATGGCTCGGATCGAATCTGCAATTATGGATGATATGTTTTCATCGTTCTCCGATGTTTACATCCCACCAGACACACTTCGAGAATTACTTGAAGTGGCCGTCGATGACCTTGATGAGACGAAAACCAAAAACCTCGATGCTTTCCATTCCGTGATGAAACAGATTCGTTCCTCGCTTCAAGACGAGATGGACCTAATGGCTGAAGAAGACATTGACATGGAACAATACATGGAAGAATCAATGCGAGCTCACAAAGAAAACATCAGCTTTATCGACGACCAAATTGGTTCTAAGAACAGTGGAATCAACCAACTTTGAGCCGATGCTTTACATGGGCCGGCGATTGTCGTAGTTTCATGGCCGATATCGCCGGATTGCTCCGCCGTCTGGAAAAGGGAGGCATACCGATAACGCCCTCCATTCGTGACGCCATGCTTGAGGTCGAAATTGAAGACTTCACTGACTATGAAACAGAACCATTCTACGTCGATCGGCCCGTTCCCTTCATGGAGACTGATGCTGGCGCTATGAAGACAATCTCTGCACCTCACATGGTTGCCACCTTACTCCACCACATGGAACTAAAGTCGGGAGAAGATGTTACAATCCTCGGTGCGAAGGGAGGCTACATCGCCGCACTGGTTGCAAAGATTGTCGGAGAACACGGATGCGTACGGGTCCTCGACCCAAGCATCGACGCTGTTGTCCATGTACGCCAGCGCCTTACCCACTGGCCCACCGTCGAAGTTCGGGAATTGGAATCAATCGATGTGGCACCTGTGGCCTTTCCTGGCGAACTCCATCGCGTGCTCGTCACGGGTCAAGTGAACTCACTTCCAGATTGGATGGTCGAGCGAATGGTTGAGGGCGGGTTCGTTCTTGCACCATTGGGCCCGAAGACGAGTCAACAACTGATGAAAATGGAACTCCAAGAAGGCGAACTCATGCCCACTGATCTCGGCCCTGTATCCTTTGGTCCAGTTGATGTCCGGCAAGGAGAACCTGGACCAATGAACGCCGATGAATTGGCTGATATGATCGAATTAACCATACAAACATGTGAAGATTTGGGGCTGATTGAAGACGATGAACGCCATGCAATGCAGGATTTAATCGTCAATTTGAGAAACCTACCAGCCGATCTGCCACCTCCCGGCGAAGGCGCGATACCAATGGAAGAACATCCCATGATCCAACTCATGTGGGAGGCAGCCCCCTCCTTTTTCAGACTCTGGCCAATGTTGCAAACCATGATTCACCCGAACCTCGCCCAACCTGGTGCAGAAGATTGGGATGATTTCGAAGAAAGCGATGGTTCGGATTTCGAACTTTGACGGGAATACCTCGAAACCACAGGCCTATCAAGAGGGGCTCCTTGGGAAATACATGGCTGGTGGATTAGACGGAGAGATTTCCAAACTCCGCCACAAGGACGTCCGGCAACGAAGACGCGCTGTTCGAGTTCTGTTTGACACTGACCTTCCACGAGCATTGGACGGTTTCGTCCCTCTTCTTGATGATCGAGACCCATGGTTCCGCTCAAAGGCACTCGATGCGCATCGGCGATGGGCACCCGCCTTGGGGCCATCCGCCTTGAAGACACTAGCAAATCACCGTTCTATAGAGGCCAAGCGCTGCGCAGCCAACCTTCTTTCTGAGTTCAAAGAAGATGTATCCGAAGTCGCCCTCTTACTGGTGGATGACGAAGACCTGACATGTCGCAGAAAAAGTGCTGCTGCCCTCCTAAACGGGCCTTCGGCTGATGCCTATGTCGATCGGTTCTTCGCCTCAGATGACGCCCACCTTCGTCGGCTTGCAGCATTGAGTTCTGGAGCGGATGCAGCGCTTCGTCGCAAAGGACTCGAAGATACAAACGCCTCCGTGTGTGAAGCTGCCCTGCAAGCCATGGACGAACGAGGTGAACCATTGGATGAAGCGGCCTTAGTGCTGTTAATGGAACGTGGAATCAACGGTTCTGCGCTCATCCAATCCGCCATCGACAACCAAGGGAATGCACTTGTGACCTTTGCACAATCAGCAAGGGGCCCAACCCTTAAAAAATTCGTAGGAGCATTGAGAGAACAATGCACATCTGTGGATGATGCACCGATTAAAACCCTCATTGAGGCAAAGGAATACATTGTGATTGGGCGATGGCTCCAAGGCATGCGGGGTGCGGAACTGGACCAACTGCGCTGGGAACTCATTCGTGACCCAACCATCGATCCAATTGAGCGAAGCAGGTGGATTGAGCGCCTCTTGGGGCGGTGTAACGAGTTACCTTTGGTGGAAGATGCGAGGCTCTTCTTATCCGAAGAGCACCCCGAATTGCTAATTGAAGCGGCACAGAACCTTTCTACTGCCTACGACAAACTCGGGTTATGAGCACCCCACTGTCCGGTATCCGGTTCCAAATTGATGCGACTGAAGGCTCGACTCGACGCCTCAATGTGGGCCTGGAAATCAACGGCCCCTTCACTTCCAAGACGTTGACCTTGCATTTTCCACGCTGGGTCCCGGGTTCCTACTTCTTGCGGGAGCCAATTCAGCACATGACTGAATTTGAAGCAAGTTCTGAAGATGGAATTCCCCTCACATTCAATCGCCATCATGTCGATGCCATGCGAGTGAAGGTGCCTGAAGGTACATCAAAACTCATAATTCGATACAAACTTCTTGCGGACGACCTCTCGGTTCGCTCCAACCACCTAGATGAAGGTCACCTCCACATGATGCCCCCCTTCACCTGGTTTTTGCCAACACAAGGCATTGATTCCGAGCGGATGGATCTGGCCCATACAGTTGAGGTGCACGCACCTGCGTCATGGACGCCAGCAACACAGTATGAACTCGTGAAATCGTCGACAGGAAAGGGGAGCCTCACATCAAATGACGGTGCAACCCATCTGTTCACAGTCCCAAACAGGGATGAATTGCTCGACGGGATTGTAGAGATCAACCCATACCCAATTCAGACGTGGGTCGTTGATGGCCGGAAGCATCACCTCAAGTTGTGGGACAGTGGCAACCATCCGATTGACGAGGGCATGCTTGCTCGATTCAAACTCGACATGGACCGAATCGTCAAGGAACACCATGCGTTGTTTGGCGTGCCTTCATGGGACAACTACGTGACCGTCATTCAACTGACAGAACAGTCGCGCGGTGGCCTTGAACATCTCAATTCTCAGACATCGATGCTGCCAAGACAATGCCTCATGCCCGGTCACGATGATGAGTATCGTGACCTTGTCAGCCTCTTCAGCCACGAATACCTTCACCAGTGGAATGTCAAACGCCTCCGACCTCGGAACTTCTTGGATTACGATCTGCAGCGCGAAGGTCATTCTGACCTCTTGTGGTGGTTCGAAGGTGGTACTTCCTGGCTTGGAGACATGCTTTGCGTTCGATCAGGCGCATGGACTGAAGAGGATTGGAGGAAGGATTTCCTCCGCAAGATGAAGCGACACACTGGACGAAATGGAATGGCCTTTGAATCGCTGACAGAATCGAGCCATGACGCTTGGATTCACCTCTACCGAGGTCATGCCTTTTCTCGAGAAACGCAAATTTCCTATTATCTCGAAGGGGAATTGACGATGATGGAACTCGATATGGAACTTCGAAAGCGTTCCAAAGGAGCCAATGGCGTGTGCGACCTCATGGCGCTGTTGTGTGAACGTCATGCACTGGAATGTGAGCCGACGATGCGCTTAGGCGTCACACACGCCGACATCCGCAAAGCACTCACTTCGATGAAGGGCGGAGGGCGTCTTGGCGCCATGCTCGATCGAATGGTCAACCGGAAGCAAGCGCCTGACATGGAACGAACGATGGCATACTTTGGCCTGAAATTGGAGCCTGAACATCCAATCAAAGAAGGCGAAGCACAGTCTGCATGGTTAGGGCTTAACCTCTCTATGAAGGCAGGAAGGGTGACTGTAAGCACGCACATGGCAGCCAGCCCACTTAGAATGACGCTCATGCCTGGTGACGAAATCATCGCTATTGATGGCAGGCGAACATCGAACATGAAGTCGCTCGAATCGGCCCTCAAAGGTAAGATTGGCCGGGAGGTCAAGTTGACTTACGCCCACGAAGGAATGCTTTGTACCTTCTCGATCACACTTCCTGCGGCACCACGCCACGATGTGAAACTATCAGGTAAAGGAAATCAGAAGTGGCGTGATTACATCGCCACACGCCAAGAAAAGTAAGGTAAGCACCGAGTTCCGCCGAAGCGGAAAAGGGTGCGGCCCCAATTCTTGAGAATTGGTACGATTTACCGTTGCGATTGCAACGACTGTTTCATCGAATCCATGTCCGATGTGCGTTGAGAGCTTCTTGGTCTCAATTCAAGCGTCCATCGCTATCTTCAAGCGTCTGGGTTTTCTTTCTTGAACTCTGCCAATTTCGCTTCGTATTCTTCCTTGCTTAGACCGTGCCATCCTTTGCACATTCCAGTTGGTGATCGTCCGCAGCCACATTTACTCATGATTTGATTCCTCCGTGCTTGTATCAATGGGCCACCATATTAAACACAAAAAGTAGCAGGTCGAAGACTACAGTACCACACTCGATACTGGAGAGTTGATAACCATCCGCTACTTGGTATATTTATGCAACCAGTCGAAGAACAACCAGCATGCCTCAAGAGTTCCAACCAGGGAATGATTGAACTTCTCGGAAAATCTCACGTATTGGAGCTCCACTTTTTCTTATTCAAAAGTGGACGACCTGTTCGATTCAATGAACTGAGGCGTGAGCTCTCGATCACTGCTACGACGTTGAGCAGAAGGCTCGAGGATTTCGCAGTCATGGGTCTCGTCGAGCGAAAAGTGTTCGCAGAAGTGCCAGCCCGCGTAGAATACTCACTTTCGAAGAAAGGAATGTCTCTCGGACCAGTACTGCGCCACTTGTTTGCTTGGATTGAAGAGAATGAAGGGGTATGAGTCAATCTTCTTCGACTGCTGGTAAAATTGCAGCCTCTTGTGCCAAGACCTCCAGCGGTACATGGATGGGGGGCAAATGGTCAGCAATGCGATGGCGGCTCGTTTTTGGTGGGAATACATCACCAGAGAGGCTCATCGCAATGACCTCCTCCTTGGTGAGTGAATCAATCTTGGCAGATGGCCACACATCAACTTCAATGCTGTCATCATTTAGATAATCTACGGCAATCACTGGAATTTGTGCCAACTTCAGTTCACCTGCAATGGAATATCGATGGTGACCATCAAGGATCGCACCCGTCAGTTTGTCGACGATGAGGGGTTTGGTGTAGCCCCCCCACCTTTTTGTCATGTCAAGCAACTTATCTCGATTCCGAGGTTTGATTTCTTCATGCGGTTTTAGCCACTCAACCGGTACAAGTTGCACATCTTCCTCGTCCCACATTACCACAAGCGAACGGCTTGTGTGCGATAATGCTATTCATCAAGCGTCCATCGTTCCACTCGGAAGGAACCCCATGTCATCAAACCAAGAGGCGTTTTCCCTTCCTTCCTTGGGCGACGCCCACAACGCCCCGCTCCCAGAGCAATTGGTGGAATGGGTCAACAGATTACCAAAAGACATCAACTCCATCATCACAAAAATTGCCGAAGCCGGTGGAGGCGTTTGGATTGTTGGCGGGGCTGTCCGAGATGCACTTCTTGGCCTCCACAACCAAGATATTGATCTTGCAGTGAGCCTCCCACCTGAAAAAATGCTGGAGTTATTCCCTGATGCCCTCCCCACAGGAATTACGTACGGGACGCTCACGCTCCGAGGAGAAGAGGGCCGTTTTTACGAAGCAACAACGCTGCGAACCGAATCGGAATACAGCGACGGTCGAAGGCCCGAAGTTGTCAATTTTGGAACGTCACTGCTTGGTGATTTGGAACGACGGGATTTCACATTCAATGCAATGGCTATTGATGCTCGGAGGCATCTCCTTCACGACCCTTTCAACGGGCAAGGTGACCTTGAGAAACAACGAGTGAGAGCTGTAGGACAAGCATACCAGCGTCTCTCAGAGGATGGTTTGCGGATCCTTCGAGCCTACAGGTTCCTCGACCGAGGCGAGGCTGGCGTTTGGCGGTTCGATGCCGAACTCTCCGAAGCACTCCTTCAACATCGAAGCATGCTATCTGGCGTAACCAATGAACGCATTTGGATGGAATGGCAGAAGATTCTCGCAGGACAAAACGCACCTGATGTCATCGAACGCATGGCCAGAGACGGCGTCTTAGACCGGTTTTTACCAGGGAAGTGGAGTGGCCAAGCGCACAGAATGTTCGCACAACGACATTCACTCTGCTCGACCCTCAATCCGCTCGAGCGGTTCGCCCTCCTTCTCGCTGAAATCGATTCTATAGAGGTCCAACGGACACTCAAGCACCTCAAATTATCAAACAAGGATCGAAAGCAGGTGGAAACAATACATCGACGATTTGGGCGCGTCCCGAAGAACACACTTGCCGACCTACGAGTGTATCGAAGCGTTCTGCAGGAGCGCTCCAGAAACCATCTCGAAATGGAGAAAGTGATTCGAGAATCGGGGCTCATGATTCCTGCAATGGATTCGATTGAGTCAAACGAGATTGACGTATTGCTTCACCGACTGGAAGAACTTGAACCATTGAAGGCTGGTGACGAATCAATCGTTGATGGCCACTGGATCATGCAACGCACTGGTCTTGGCAAGGGCATTGCCCTTGGCCGACTGAAGATGTGGCTTCATCGCATCCAGATTGAAAGGGACTTAGCTGACAGCGATGCTGTTGAAACGGCGCTTTGCGGTTTGAACTGGGAACATGCCAACCATGCCCACTGGCCGAAAATCGAATTCTAGGGCGCGACGGCATTATATTGATGTGAGAGAACGATTTGCTTCAAGTCAAGGGGACCACCATGTCAGAATTCATGATGCAACAAATCGAACAACGAATGGCACAAAAGGGAATCGATCTCAATTTACTCTCAGATGAAGAACTCTCTGCAGTTGCTGTGCGTTTCCTCGGCGATGCCCCGCCTGGCCATTTGCCTCGCGAAACGGTCATTTCAACCCTTCAAAATCAACAACCAATTCAAGATTGGGCCATGGGCATCAAATCACGTGTTGCTGCGCAAGCTGCTGAGCGAATGACGAGTGCAACGCGTAGCGCTGTGGACACTGCTCGTGAGAACTACCAGAAGAAGAGAGACGAAGATCCACGGCTCGCTGCAATTGCCAACAAGTTTGGCGAATGGTTGAGTGAATCCAATTACAATGCTGCTCAACTCACCGCAATGGCCGATTCAGACCAAGACGGCATCATAAGCAACGAAGAAATCTTGAACCTCATACGAACAATGTCCAACGCTGACCCACCAGAATGGGTGGTTGAATTGGTGGTCAAGCACATCGACACCGACGGGAACGGCGCCGTTACACTTGCTGAGTGGTGGGCCTTCCTCGAATCGATTGGCTTTGAAAACGTGACTCCAAAAAGGCCGGAAGAACCCATGCGTGTAGAAGAACCAGCGGCAACATCTGTCCCTGAGCCAACATCTGTCCCTGAGCCAACACCTGCCCCTACACCTGCAGAAGTTGCGCCGGTTGCAGCAGTGGCAAGCGTGGCTGCAGTTGCGGCGACCACTGTGGCTGTAGCCCCAGCTGAGCCACAACCAGTGGCTCCAACGCCCTCAGTGGTAGCGAGCCCACCCGTGACCGAACCTGCACCAGAACCAGAGGCATCGACCGGCGATTTGGATCATCTGAGCATCATCGAAGCACTCTCTGGTGCTCGATTGCTTTCTGAATTCAACGAAATTGTCGGCCGTTCAGCCATACAAACATCAACCATCAAAGTTCAGAAAACAGAGCGCTCGCTCATGGCATCGGGTGAATATCGGGGTGGCCAAACCATCACTGGAACCCTCGACGGTGGCGAACATGTTGTTACCATGCGATTCCCTGTGAGTGAAGCAGAGTTCATTGAAGGCCTCAAGGTGGGGCAAATCGTAACCTCTGAAGGGAAGATCTACCGTTGGTCTGGCGCTTTGAAGCAAGCGAACCTTGAGTGCACAAATGCACGAATCGCTTGATCACTTGAGTGCTCGGGCGATGACAATACGTTGTACTTCTTGCGTGCCTTCGTAGATTTGTGTAATCTTTGCGTCTCGGAAGAACCGCTCAACAGGGAACTCCTTGGTGTACCCATAGCCACCCAACACCTGGATGGCTCGCTCAGTTACCCACATTGCTGTGTCACCGGCAAACAGTTTGGCCATGCTGGCTTCCTTGGAGTGCCGTGGACCACCGTGCTCGTAGTGCTGTTGTTTAACCCACGATGCTTGATAGATTAGGAGTCGGGATGCTTCGATTCGAGTGGCCATGTCAGCGAGGTAGGCCATGATCATCTGGTGATGTGCGATTGGCTTTCCGAACGCTTCTCGCTCGTGGGCGTACTTGAGGGCTGCCTCGTACGCTCCTTGGGCAATGCCGAGCGCTTGGGCAGCGATTCCAATCCTGCTGTTGTCGAGGGCATTCATGGCAATCGGGAAGCCATTTCCAACGCCTTTCAAGACGTTCTTGACAGGTACTTTGCAGTTTTCGAGGATGAGGGTGCATGTGTCCGAGGAACGAATACCGAGTTTGTCCTCCTTTTTCCCCACAGAGAAACCTTCGTAACTCGAATCGACGATGAAGGCAGTGGAACCACCGTGCTTCTTCACACCGTAATCGGGATGATCGACATCTTTAGCGAACAGTACGAGAATTTTTGCTTGCGTACCGTTGGTGACCCACATCTTCTCGCCGTTGAGAAGGTAGTGTTGTCCATCGTCAGAGAGCTTTGCTTTGCAGGTCATCGCCGCTGCGTCTGTACCGGCACCTGCTTCGGAAAGTGAGTATGCGCCTACTTCGCCTGCTGCAAGCCTTGGGAGGAACTCTGCCTTTTGTTCCTCGCTTCCATGGAGGGCGATGGTTTTCGAGCACAATCCTACGTGAACACAGTACATGACTGCAAAAGATGGGTCGACTCGTGCAAGTTCCTCAACGATGATCGATTCGGATACATCATCCACTGGAGAACCTCCATACGCCTCTGGAATTGTGACGCCTTGGAGACCGTATTCAATGAATTCTTCCCACTCTTTGCTCGGCGGGGTTTGTTGTTGGTCCCGGTGTTCAACAGTGAGCGATAATACACTCTCTGCGAAGTCACGGACCATCTCTCGAATCATTTGCTGTTCTTCGGTTTCGCCGTAGTTCATGTTCGTCCCCGTGGTGCGGATAACGCCGACTCACTTAACCCGTTTGACGGTTTTCCCAAAGGCTTCGTTTTGCCTCAAATTGATATACAATGGCGATGGGGGCGTTTTTGTGGGAGTGCCCTTATGGATGAAGAAGTCGTAGAATTCAGCGTTGCACACAACAGAAAATATTCGCGAGACCATCTTTGGTATCAAGAAAAAGACGACCGGCTCATGATTGGTGTGAGCGAATACCTCGCCGTAGAAATTGGTGAAGTCCTTCGAGTGATCCTGCCGCAAGCCGAAAACGAAATCGATGAAGGTCGAGACATGTTTTCAATTTGGACTGCTGATGAGAAGGTCGCCTTCCCTTCGATGTATTCCGGCCTCATTGCTGAAGTCAACGGCGAAGTGGAAATCAACCCTGATTTGGTCAACGACTCAGCCTACGACCACGGATGGATCATCATCATCGAACCTCACGAATTGGACCTCGAGAACCTCTTGGAACCTGATGAGTACGTCGAATTCCTCGCTGAACTTTGAGCAAAGGTCATACCCTGCCGCACCAGCGGTTTCGGCATGGGCAACGCACTGCAGCGTCTACGAACGAGCCTCGCCAACGCTCCAGTCATTTGGAAAGGCGATTACCCCTACTTCATCCACCCCATTACCGATGGCGTACCTCGGCTTGATCCCGAAGTACTGAAAGCAGTCACAGATTTATCAGAAGCCGCCATCGATTGGAGCGGCATCGACCTCATCCTTGGCATCGAAGCGATGGGGTTGCCTCTCACCGCGCCGCTGAGTGTTCGAACGGGTGTGCCACTCGTGATTGGTCGAAAGCGATCTTATGGACTGGTCGGGGAAGTGGTCATCGACCAAGCCACTGGCTATTCCAAGCAACCCATGTACCTCAACGACATTGCACCGGGCGAACGGTTGGCCATCGTCGACGATGTACTCTCAACCGGCGGCACATTGCGGGCCGTGATTGAGGGCGTGCGGGCCACAGGTGCAACGGTGGCGCACATTCTTGTCGTCGTTGAGAAAGGCCCTGGATTGAAACAACTCCAAGCTGAATACCCAGAAATCAAAATTGACTCACTGGTCCGTCTCGAGATGGATGGCGGCGATGTTGTTCTGCTGGATGATTGATACTCCTCCTAAAGGGTGCATTGATGAGGGGGGGGCGAGCCCCTCGGATGGGACGACTATGGATTTAGACCGCCACGATTTCCAACTTGACCAACTCATGGAACGTATTCAAGCAAACGATAACCGTTTGATTGCGCTCCAAATCCCAGAGGGTTTGAAGATGCAAGCGCTTGAGATGATGGACACCATTGAGACCGAAACAAGCGCAAAAGTCGTGCTCGCAGCAGACCCTTGCTACGGAGCGTGTGATTTGGTTCATGACAAGATGAAATTGATGGGCGTCGAATTGGTTGCTCACATGGGCCACTCACAAATGAACATCGAATCCGGTATGCCGACGCAATTCATCGACGTCACATACGACGGCGATCCTGATTTGACCCCTGTCATTCCATTCCTCAATGCACACAAAGCCATCGCACAGACACGAATGGCCAACCAAGGGCAAGTTGAAGGAATGTCCGAAGAAGAGGCGCAAGAGCGGTTCCTCGATGCCGTGGGGCGCATGGCCCCACTCACAGATACCAAACTCGGACTCGTCGGATCCATTCAGCACCTGCACCTTCTTCCTGACTTCCATGACCGACTTGAGAAAGCGGGGTACGATGTGACCATTCCAATCGGTGGTGCTCGTCTCTCTTTCCCGGGCCAAGTGTTGGGATGCAACTACTCTGGCGATGATGACTCCATCGGACACTACCTGTTCCTCGGCTCTGGTGATTTCCACCCAATCGGGCTTGTGCTCCACACAGGAAAACCACTCGCAATGCTCGACCCATACACCGGTGATGCCGAAGAAATGTCGCTCGAGCGAATCGAGCGAATCCTCCGTCAGAGATCTGGTTTGATAATGGCCAGTGGAGACGCACAACGCTTTGGCATCCTCATTGGAGAAAAGCCCGGACAGATGCGCCGGACCCTCGCTCTTCGAATGAAGCGCATGCTGGAGAAGCACGGCAAGAAAGGCTACTTGCTCGCTTTGGAACACATTGGGCCTGATCTCATTGACTTCTATCCGGTTGACGCCTTCGTTAACACGGCTTGTCCACGAATTGCCATCGATGATGCCGTCCGGTACAACAAGCCGCTGATAACGCCGTTTGAGCTCGAAGTGGCTCTTGGTGAAAAGAAATGGGAAACTGGGTACCAGTTTGACGAAATACCCTGATCACGAACGCCAAGCATCGTAAAACCCACCCCATGCGGTGCTTTGCAAACCGTATGTTCAAGAACGGTTGGCGGGAGCATCCTTTGGTATGGTAGACTATCTTGACCGAATTGGGGCAGGCTCAGTGCTTGCGAATCCAGAAGTCATGGACTTCGACTGGATGCCCCCAGAACTCGTGGGCAGGGAAACGATTCAACGTGAACTCGCTTCGAAATTCTCAGCATTAGCGCACCCCGAAGGAGCGGGTCGAGCCGTCATCACCGGCCCGGTCGGCAGTGGAAAAACCGTGCTGGCAGATACCTTTTGCCGGGACATACAACGCCACCTTTCAGGCAAACGCAACATACGTTCGGTCAAGGTAAATTGCAGAAATGCATCGACGAGCATGCGAGTCGTACAGCGAATACTCCACCTGCTCGACCCAGGCCACCCAGATCGAGGCCTTTCAATGGGTGAACTTCTGCTGAGTTTGCGCAGGTTGCTTCGTAGGGAAGCATCTCATTTGATCGTCGTGCTCGATGAAGTCGACCATATGCTAAGAAGGAGCGGGGACGACTTGCTGTACCAATTGCTTCGAATTGATGAAGATCAAGAAGGAAAAGGGACGATGTCGTTGATTCTGATCAGCCAAGAGCAGGTATTGGATGTGCTTGAAACTGCAGTCATCTCTCGTATGGGCGCCACGAACCATCTCAAAGTCACTGGATACACC
>JAQXFM010000040.1 GCA_029250305.1 Candidatus Poseidoniaceae archaeon
CCTTGGGCATCACCAATGATAGCGGTCTCGATGCGGTTTGAAGGACCTTTGACAACCAACATGACCGTTGCGATCGCGTCTAATTTTATTCTTCGATTGATCCCGTTGTGGGGTCGCCATTGCACGAGGCCATCGTCCATGGCAACAAGGCATCCATCAGGGGTCACGAGGCTTCGGACAACAACTCGGTTGTTCATACAACAGAAAGCAGAGCCGGAGGTACACATTCATTTCCGAGACCCCTCGGAAAAAACTGAAAGTGAATCAGTAGGAATCTTCAGACTTACTGTCTTTCTTCCACTTGCGGTAACAAGACTTGCAGACACGAACTCGGCCTTTACGTTGAGTGTAGCCGCTCTCGCCCCACACATCGATCGCATTGTCGATGGAGAGTGAACGTCCGCCGAATGATTTGTCAGCGTACTTGTCACAGGTGTTGACCCCGCATGGAATCTCGCCTTCTTTCTTCGTTTTCTTGCTGGTCGAGTCGTTGGTTTCACCAGCGTCTGACTTGTGCTTGCGTGCCTTTGCCTTGAAGCCCATGAGCCAAAGGACCTGTGCCCGATTCAAGAAGGTTACCACAGAAGTGGTGCTTCACTGTTCTGATACGTACCCGAGTTGACTGAGCAAACCATCGATAAGTCGGAGCAATCCACGGAGGGTTACTTCGGAAACATTAGCGACACCACAGACTTCAGATTGAGTGCGTGGGGAACCGGATTCGGATGATGCCTTGTAGATCAACGCCGCTGCGACGCCCATTGGTTTCTTCCCTTGCCAGATGTCTTCATGGGGTTGGATGGCATTCCACAAGTGACCCACTTGGATGTGGGTGTTTGGCGGGAGTTGCAAATCTGAGATGAACTTGTCAAAGTACTGGTCGGGGGAGGAAATCTTGTGAAGATTGAGCCTGCGAGACACTTGGCGAATCAATCGTGACAATTCTTTTTCTGTCACATCGAACGACCGTGAAATGTCTGGAATCTGTCTTGGGAGGTTCTCCTGCCGTGCGACGAGATAGGCGCATGCTGCGGTCACGCCTGCAATTGAGCGTCCTGTGACGAAACCTTCACCAGACAGGCGTCGGTAGAGACGAGCTGCTTCTTCTTGCAGTGGCTTTGGAAGTCCTGAGTTGTCCCGAATGAATTGGTTAGCCCTGACGAGGTTGCGCTCACGGCTCTTTCGTGTTTTGGAGCGTTCATCGATCACTCGGCGGCGACGCCATTCACGGCGTGCTTGAGAGGAAATACCGTGACGACCTGCTGAACCAGTGTTGAGGTCTCGCACATCAATCGTGGTGTTCAGACCCTTGTCAGCAAGGGTGTACGTGAGTGGTTGACCAACACGGGATCGGTCTTGACTGCGATCTCGATTTGTCCATTCTGCTCCGGGGTCGATCACGTTCTCTTCAACGACAAGGCCGCAGGAATTGCATGTGATTTCGCCTCGGCTGTCGTCCATCTGCCAATCGACGACGCCACACTCTTCACACGGCCTTGTGTGGCCTTCGAGTGTTCGTCTAATTTGGTGGCTGCTATCTGCTGCCCCCCGGGAGGTCCGTGAGGTCGTGTTCATGCTGCCGTTCTGCGCTTGTGTATTTTGCTTCATCTTCTCAACTCCTTGTTCAGTAGTTGAGAACCTTTCTATTTAAAACCCTGTGTGGCGGTGCATGTCAATGTTTGAATGACGGCTCGTAGGATAGACGGTGTGTGTTGGGTTCTCGCTTAGTAAACAAGAATCACGCTCAAGTGAATATAAACTGTTGTTTGGAAAACCTGAATCCATTGAAACCCTAAACCAAAACTCAGGCAAGAGTTCAAAGACGGTACGCGGTGACATCCGAGCGAGGAGAACACAATGCCAGCAACCGTCGTTCTAGGTGCGCAATGGGGAGATGAAGGAAAGGGGAAGTTGGTCGACCGTATTGCCGAACAGGCGACATGGGTCGCTAGGTTCCAAGGCGGGAACAACGCCGGACACACGGTCGTTCTCGGCGATCAAGTGCTCAAATTTCACCTTCTCCCGTCTGGCATCACTCGCAAAGAGTGTAATCTCATACTCGGCGACGGCATGGTCATCGACCCTTGGGTGTTAGACCGCGAACTCAACGGATGGAACGACTCTACAGGCGAAGATCCCCGCGGCGAGCGGTTGTTCATCAGCGAGCGAGCCCACATCATTCTCCCCTACCATTGCATTCTTGATGGCCAAGACAAGAAAATCGGCACAACCGGAAGAGGCATCGGGCCAACATATGCCGACAAAATTAACAGAATTGGATTGAGATTTGGTGACCTCTCAGAAGTCGATGGTGACAAGGGCTGGATGGAAGCAACCACTGCTCGAATGAACGCAAGCCTCGAGGCTGCTGGATGTGAAGACCGAATTGTCCCCTCCAAACTATCTGAAGACATTGCGTGGATTCATTCAACCTACGCCAACAGCATTGCCAACACCGGCCTCATGCTTGACAACGCCCTCAAACTCGGTGAGCACGTGATCCTCGAGGGAGCACAGGGTTGTTTGCTTGACATCGACCAAGGCACCTTCCCTTACGTCACCTCTTCCGTCACCTCACGAGGTAATGCCGGACATGGAGCAGGCATCCACCCGGGTCACGTCAACGATGTCATCGGCATCACGAAAGCCTACATCACCCGTGTCGGACATGGAGCAATGCCAACAGAACTCGAAGACGAAGTGGGCGACCATCTTGGCACCATCGGACATGAATTTGGAACAACCACCGGACGAAAGCGACGCTGTGGTTGGTTTGATGCAGTGGTCATGCGCCATGCCCACCGTGTCAACGGATTCACCGGCTTGGCATTGACGAAATTGGACGTGCTTGGCGGGCTTGATGAACTGAAAATATGCGTTGCCTACGAACTCGACGGAAAAGAGATCCTTGAAATGCCGTCCAGTGCCACAGCGCTTGAACGATGCAAGCCGATCTACATCACCATGCCAGGTTTCCCTGGACATTCTCTTCAAGAGTGGCTTGGTATTGCCAAGAAGGCGAATGAAGACGGTGCGGGCTATTCAACACTGCCAGCAGCAGCCCAATTGTACATCAAGAAAATCGAAGCCTTGGTTGGCGTTCCGTGCACAAGTGTGGGTGTTGGACCTGACCGTGACGCAACAATCGACATGGCCAACTGAGGATTCATTTCAGTTGTTTTAGGGTGAAGACTCAAAAAGGTGAGGCTCAACCGTTGGCTTACAGGGGCGTTTAGCTCAGTTGGAAGAGTGCTTGGTTT
>JAQXFM010000041.1 GCA_029250305.1 Candidatus Poseidoniaceae archaeon
CTGCGCAGACAATTCACCAAACTCCATTGCAGTGCTCGCTGCCGCTCCTCGCGGGGCGCTCTTGCATGCACCGGATTGTTACATGGACAAAATCGCCGGTGGTCCCGAATTGGTCGGTGAAATCAGCCTCGATGGCGGTGTTGCCTACAACCTTGAGCAAACAGCATCGGCGCTCGACAAAGCGGTCGAAGACGTCCGTGTTGTTGCGCTCGACCGAGATCGCCATGCAGACCTCTTCAAGGAGATACGAGCCAGCGGTGCCCAACTCGAATTGATGGGCGACGGCGATGTTTCAGGCGCGATTTGGGCAGCACGCCCTGATGGCCCGTTTGACCTTTTGATGGGAATTGGTGCTGCACCAGAAGGTGTCATTTCCGCGACCGCCATCCGTGGTTTGGGTGGTGTCTTCGAGGGGCGTCTTGTGTTCCGCTCAGACGAAGAGGAAGCAAGGGCTGGCAACATGGTTGGTGACGACCTCACCCGTCTTTGGAAGGCCAAGGATTTGTGCAAGAGCGAAGATGCAATCTTTGCAGCCTCTGGCGTATGCGATGGCTATCTTCCAGGCGTGATCCTCGGCGATACAACCACAACTACCTTCAGCGAAGTGATTGATGTCGCCTCTGGTACTGTTCGAAAAATCGAAACGACTCGAAGCCTTTGACCGGCTTGAGTACCTTCAATAGGAACCCACCCTACATCTTTTCATGGGCGTCCAACAGGTTCGCATCGAAGTTCGGTTGCCTGAGGGTCACTGGGCAGGGGATGTGACTCGAAGTCATCCTTCTGCTATCTTACGGATCGAGGAACACATGCCGTTGATGAAAGGCCGCGGGGCGGCCAAGGCTTCCTGCAGCGAAGACATTAGCATCACTGTGGGCGAGCACCCGGGAATCGAAGAGGTTCGAGCCTTTGGTTCACAACAATTTGCTGTCGACATTATCGCTGGTGGAGGTGGTTTCCTCAAACCGTTGCTAAGGGTGGGGGTGATTCCTCACACACCGTTTGAAGTCCGAGACGGTTGGGTTGATTGGACGATTGCATGCGCTCAAGGCAAAGTTCGTGATCTCATTGCAGGCTTCGAGGAGGAGCGCATCCCGTATCGATTGTTGTCGACTCGGGGTGTTTCATCGAGGATGCTCACGCCCAGGCAACGCTTGGTGTTCGATACAGCCACGCAGGAAGGATTCTACGATGTGCCTCGTCGTGTGACTTTGACGGCCCTTGCAGCAAGGTTGGATGTGGCAAAATCCACCCTCTCCGCTCAGCTTCAACGGATTGAGTCAACAATCATGCATGCGTTTGCAGATGAAGTGCGAAAACGAAGCCCCTAACATGTGCGTACGAACATGTTCGCAAAGGCAATAAGGTACCCGGGGTCCTCGTCAGTCCATGGACAACCTACCGAGCACATGGGAAGACTGGATTGCAAACTTTGGAGAATGGCAAGACCGCGTCGGCTTCAACAGAGAATGGATGGGCGATTTCGACCTGTCAGTTCAGTACGACTGGGACCGAGCAGGCGACCTCATCGAGTTCGGTGACTACGCTGGACGGCCGAAGTGGGAGCGCTCGCTTCAAGTGCCTCATCAAAGCATGCGAGACGCACTCGTGGCAATGATCACAGTTCAAGGCGACACAGAATTCGCATCCGTTGAGCAGCAACGCCATCTTCTCGCTACGGCGCCAACAGACTACGACCGCTACGCTGCCGCACGAATCATGGCAGAGGAACAACGCCACGGATGGCAAATGGCTCACCTTCTCATGACCTACTTTGGACAACAAGGACGACGTGAAGCACAGAAACTCCTCGAGCGCAACGCTCAGGACGGCGACCGCTTGCTTGGAGCCTTCAACCGCCCAATGCCTCACTGGCTCGATTTCTTCTGCTACACCATGTTCGTTGACCGGGATGGTAAATTCCAGTTGGGCATGCTTTCCACATCTGCGTTCAAGCCGTTGGCTGCATCGATGGGTCCCATGCTCAAAGAAGAATCCTTCCACCTTGGAACCGGGTCAAACGGATTGCGTCGAGTCATCAAGGCTGGCATCATTCCGCTCGACATGCTCCAACGCTACATCAACAAGTGGGTTTCAACCGCTCACGATCTGTTCGGAGTTGACGCATCCTCATCTGCACACTGGTCCTATGTCTGGGGCGTAAAAGGCCGATGGGACGAACGCAAGAAACTCGAAGCTGGTGTCGAAGTCGACAAGGAAGTTCTCAATGAAGAAGCACGTGGACACTACCACGCCGAGATTGTTGGCGAAGTCAAGAAACTCAGCGGTTACCTCCCAGAAGGTGCTGCTCCGCTCCTTGTTCCTCATGAGAACTTCAACCGAGACATTGGCGCTTTCAAGAAGGTCAATTGCACACTTAATGGCGATGTCTTTGAAGGCACTCAAGAAGAGTACGAGGCGTACCTCGAAAGCGTGCTTCCATCAGCTCAAGACGAAGAAGACCTCAAGGAACTCTTCAAGCAAGACTGGGTTGCAAACAAGCCAATGTCTGCCCGCCAAATCGCATCCGGCATTGGCGCCAAGGCCTGAACACAATTGGAGTGGGATTGCATGATACCAGTTGCACTGTATGGTGTGAACGTCGAACTTTGTGAAGCGTTTTATGAAGCCCTACCCACACTCGTCGCTGACAGCGTCGATGACCAATCCTATGCCAATGCGTTGTTTTCAATCCAAACTGAAGCTTCGCTTGAACACATTCGAATTGCAGATCAGTGGTCAAACCACCAACCCTTCGCTTGGCCAGAAGACATTACCAACGAAGTTGAGATGACGCTTCGAACAACCAATTATCCAGATGTTGGAATGCTCGAACACCTGCTGACCCTCGACAACATCGACGCT
>JAQXFM010000043.1 GCA_029250305.1 Candidatus Poseidoniaceae archaeon
ACCCAGTGGGTCGACACCGATCAAGACGGTTATGGCAACAACCCGGATGGGTTAATGCCTGATGCTTGCCCAACACAAAATGGATTTTCCAAGTACGATCGATACGGTTGCACAGATTCAGATTTAGACGGTTATTCCAATCCCGATGATTCCTTTGGCGTCGGACTCGGCGCCGATGCATTGCCAAATCAGGGCACTCAATGGCTTGACCAAGACGGCGATGGTTTCGGTGACAACACCACTGGTTTGATCCCCGACGCTTGCCCGTGGGAAATCGGCAATTCGACCCGAGCTTGGATACCGAACGCAACCGCAGCCATTGGCTTCATCGAAGTGCCGTCCTTTGGATGTGAGGACCTTGATGGTGATGGATGGGTTGACCGCACTGAATCGATTGGCATGGATCAAGACCCTTCAGAACACTTCGACAATGACAAAGACGGTGTCGGTTCCAACTCAGATTACGACGATTCACGCCCACTTGTTCAAACAGAACAGGATCATTGCCTGCTCAACTTCGATGACCTCAGCGATGCATGTATGGGCTGGCGCAGCGATGCGTACCAATCCTACCTCGGCCGCAGCAAGGGAATTAACGAAACCGATTATTCCTACGCAGCATGGAACGCCAGCAAAAATGCGGGCTTGTTGGACGATGGTGGAGAAGTGGACTCGAACACGCTCAAGCAAGTTATCAGCGTCGGTCTTGTCGCATTTGCTGGTCTCTCGGTGGTTATTGTGGCCATCGCTGCACTCAGCAAGCGTCGTCAAGCACAGAAGAATATGAAAATCTACGGCACACCGTTTGCACCAAAGAACAAAACGAATTCAGCATCGGCAGAGGCACTTGAAGGAACGGCCGGATTGTCAGCCCAAGGTGGCGTAGAATCGGATTCGGCGTGGGATGATGACGTGGCAAGCCTCGACTTCACTGTCCAAGACGAAGACCTTGATGCTACAGATGAGCCATCAACAACCATTGACGCCTCCTCGCTGTATGGGGAAGAAGATAGCCTCGAGGACATTGCAGGTATGCCAACCCAACCAAAGGCCAAGCCAGATTCACCAGCACAAGAAGTGGCCGAGAAACCAAGTGAGGCGCCACCCGTGCCCGCATCAGGACTTCCTGATGGATGGACGATGGATCAATGGAAATGGTACGGCCAAGAATGGCTCGATAAGCAAAAGTGATTCGAGCGTTGAACTCTAACGCCAGACGATTGGCAATGATTCACGCAAGGCGCCAAGTTCTTCGCCTGAATAAACAGGCTTTCCATCCTGCTTGAGGGTGTTCATAATCAGCCATAGGACGCCGTTCCAGGCGGTTGAACGTGCGAAGATTTCCACATGTCCGCAAGCAGCAGCCTCCAGCAGTTTTCCTTCGTCGGTGTTTTCACTGAACAGGGCACGGACCAAATTACGAGCATCAAACTCGTAGCCAGGAGGTCGCCATTCCATCATGTGATCACACCTTGAATGGAGCCAAGTTGAGTCGATCGACGAGGTGTTCAACCTCGACATCAGCAACCGCCTTCATTCGCTCACGGAGGGTTTCAATCTCACCGTTCATTTTTGCAATTTTGTGGGCACGGACCATGTCCAAAAGCAATTCATTGACGCTCTTATGGCCACTCGTGCTGCGCATGGTGTTCAGTTGTCGTCGGACTTCGTAACTGACGCTCACAGACGTCATTCCTTCACCAGTCATTGCAATCCCTGCTCGTGACTGCATTGTCAAGGCTACTTAACCCCCGCGAAGGATGCAAACCTGAAAGTGTGGTTTTCAGACCTCTTTACGAGGACTCAGCACGCTGGAATCAACGGTTTTTTCGGGACCTGAGAAGACGCGGTTCTTCATTGACGCCAAACTCCCTGCGCATTTCCTGCACCCGCTTATGGAATTCCTTTGCCAAGGTCCAATATTCGAGGGAACCGGCACCAGCGCCAGAGTTGGTTGGCTTGTTGAGCAGCACGGTTGGTGCGCCACTCCATGGTGCTTCAGCCACCTTGACAAGCCTGCGAATGGTGGTTTTGAACAATTTGTTTGGCATCTTCTTGTTGACTTCATCGCATACATGGCGGCTCAGTTTAGAACGCGCATCGACCATGGTCATGGCAATTCCAAAAATTTTCAAATTTCGATTGATCCTGCGTTGAATCATTTTGATTGAATTCATCAGCATACTGAATCCTTCGAGTGCATAGTATTCAGCTTGTACAGGAACCATCACCCAATTGGCTGCACACATTGCGTTGATGGATAACAAACCAAGGGAAGGCGGTGTGTCGATGATAATGTAATCGAATTC
>JAQXFM010000076.1 GCA_029250305.1 Candidatus Poseidoniaceae archaeon
GGACGTAGCATCATAGCCATGAATCGCAAACTGGATTTTAGAAATCCCGAGCACCCGTTCCTTCTCTTCGTTTGGAAGATTGAGAAATCGGTTCAACGGCATGGTTCCACTTCAAACCACCGGTCTGACCTCCGGTATAAATATCTTGTTGGGGCTCCCAATCAAAAAATTCGCATGACAGAGAAGCCTTCATTGCGACGTTGATCACCTCAACTGAGGTAAAACAATCGGGTGTTTCTAAAGAGAGCTATCGCTGATGTATTCAGCGGATGATAGGCTCAAACGAGCGGGTTTCACTCGACCTTGCTAACGCCAACGGCGTTTGGTCCCTTTGGACTTTCGCCGATTTCGAAAGTGACGGTATCACCGTCGGTAATTTCTCCGGTAACTTCGGAGATGTGCACGAAGAGATCGTCGCCACCCTCAATTTCAATAAATCCGAATCCTTTTACTTGGTTAAACCACTTGACAGTTCCTTGCGCCATGTTCCCGTCTCAATGCATCAAGTACTTGAGGAAGATGGATGGGGGAACAGGCAAAGTAGCGGAGTTTCGACCTTTAAGACTCGGCCGAAACGCTTGTTTGGGCGCTTTTTCTCATGAGGTTGGAGAACAACGGAGGAACGAGGGCTGCCCAGAACATCACGTAGTACCCAAACGGCAATTGAGGTGCTTCGTCGTGAACCTCCAACCGATGGTAAGGGGTGCTCGCTTTGAGGTGGTGTGATGGGTGAAGAGGAAGTTCAAGCAGGGTCCAGCGTGACCATCGATGACGGCTTTCCCAAGCATGCGAGGCATTCGGTCGTTCCTCTGGACCTCGTTGCAGGCCATGGTGTTGGAGGTAGTTGACAAATTCGAGGAGGAAAATGGCTACAGCGGCCTGAGAAACAAAGGCCAAACAAAGCACTGGACTGTACGCACCGAGGCATACCAAGAACGTCGCCTCGAGTGCCAATGAGCGCCTCGTGTCTTTTGGCCGAGCCTTCCATGCTCCACGAATTTGCAGCGGCACCGTTCGCAGTACATGGAAGTAGAGGTTTCGCCCCCATGGCGAAGAAGTTGGATCAATCGGGCGAGCCCAGTGCCTGTGATGTGTGTGGTTGTGTTCAACCGTGAAGTGCATGTAGAGAACGCAGAACAAATCAAGGCGGGCCAGCCACCAGCTCTTCGATCGCAGGCGACGGTGACCAAGTTCATGGGCAGCGACGATACCAGAGCCGCCTGTGCTCAAGCCTGTTGAAATGACGCCCAACCAGACAAAACCGTTCAGCCCATCGATTGAAACTCGCCACAGAAGGGTGACGACGAGGATTGGTACGAGAAGACCATGGAGGTGGAGAATGATGTTGTGAGCCCGACCCTCTTGCAGGGGGTTGGTCTTGGCGCTCTTACCCGCCACCAGTTCGATCAGTGGATACACCACGAGTACGGTGACGATGGTCAGTCCCATCCACCACGATCCAATAAGCAGACTGGCCAGGGTCATGACCGGCGTCACGAGACCCAGCACGTGTGGTTGCCACTTGTTCATGTGGCTTCATCGGCGGGTGGGTTAAGTGGCTTTGCAATCACTGGCCCGATAAGAATCGGAAAAGTCGAGTGAAAAACGACGGTCGGAA
>JAQXFM010000109.1 GCA_029250305.1 Candidatus Poseidoniaceae archaeon
CCCCGGACAATCGGGGGAGCCGGGGGTTCGGGGGCTTCGGCCCCCGTCCCTCCTACACCTACACATTTCACTCGTGTTTCCATTCAGGCGTTGTTCGGTTGATGAACGCTTGAACGCCAATCTCTTTGTCTTTCGAATCGAACAAAGATGCGAACGCCTCGGCTTCGATGGCGACGCCTTCCGTGAGCCCTGCATCCAAAGCAGCGCGTACTGTTGCTTTACCAACGCCCAACGTATTGGACGATTTTGAACCAATGATGCGAGCCATTGCCATCGTTGTTTCGAGCAACTCGTCTGCATCGCAAATCTTGTTGGCAAGACCAATTCGATGTGCTTCTTCTGCTTTGACTGCTTCACCGGTGAAGATCATCTCCATCGTTTTCCCATAGCCGACGAGGCGAGCAAGCCGTTGGGTTGCTCCGTAACCAGGTATCAAACCGAGATTGACCTCAGGAGTTCCAAATCGAGAACGGGTGCTTGCAATACGAATGTCACAGGAGCACGCTACTTCGCAACCGCCACCAAGGGCGAACCCATCAACCATGGCGATGGTTGGTTTGCTTAAATTCCACAACGCCTCCACGGCGTTATCGGTGAACATCACTCGAATGTCGTCGCTTTTCTTGCCGACAAACTCAGTGATATCCGCACCAGCAACAAATGCATTTGGTTTTGCTCGCTTTCCCTCTGGTGGGTTGTTTGGCTGGGCACCAGTGATGATGACCACACGAACATGTGAAGCCGACTCAACCCATTCGACCATGGCCTTGATGCCGCTCATTACATCCGCATTAAGCGCGTTCATTTTGTCAGGTCGATTGATGGTCACCATTGCAATGCTCCCAAGATCTGCATCTTCGCTGATCGGGTGTTCTTCAATCACGACTGCATCGTTTTGTGGGGCGCTCATGTTTGTGCCATATCCCAGTGGTTCATCAGTCCACCGACACCATCCATCGCTGCCATCAGAAGTTGAAAACCAAGAATAGAAAGACCATGAGCGCCTGTTCGTGGCATGGTTGATTCGGAAGCGCCCCTTGTCATGGCCAACGACATGGCGAAAAAGTATGGTGATTTCATCGCCCTTCACCCACTCAATGTGGAAGTTCATGCCGGTGAGTTCTTTGGCGTGTTTGGACCAAACGGTGCAGGTAAATCGACGTTCATTAAACTCCTTACCGGGCAACTCCGACCAAGCAAGGGCCAAATCGAAGTGTTAGGCGTCGATGCCGTTGCAGACCCACAAAAAGTCAAAGCAAACATTGGAATCGTTCCAGAGTCAGAATCGCCGCCTTCGTTTTTGACACCAAAAGAATTCCTCGAATTCGTAGCCCGCCTGAGGCGAGTCGAGGACATTGAAGCAAAGGTCGAACATTGGCTCGACTGGTTTGGCATGGACGAAAAGAGAGACACGATGTGCAAGGATTTGTCGAAAGGCCAGCGCCAGAAGGTCATGTTAGCTGCCGCCTTCATCCATAAACCAAAACTTCTCTTTTTGGACGAACCATTCGCAAACCTCGACCCGATTTACCAACGTAAGTGCCGTCAATGGTTGCTCGATCACGTCAAGGATGGCGGAACGATTTTCCTTTGCTCCCACGTCTTGGAGATGGCAGAACGAATGTGCAACCGAATGGCCATCATCAACGACGGGCGTGTGCTTGCTGCAGGAACTGTCAAAGGACTCAAGAAAAACGAACAAGAGACCCTTGAAGACGTGTTTATCCGACTTGTTGGCCGCTCGATCGAAGATGTCGAGCGAGAAGAAAAAGCCAATGAAACCAACGAGGGATCTGAGGAGGAATAACCGTGCCCGGCGCCACAATTGTTTCTCGCGATTGGGACGATGTGGCCGAAGGTACACCCCTCAGCACGGGCTTGGGCACCTCTGCACAAGGCCAAGAACTGCATGAACCGCTTCGTGGGTGGGCATCATTTTCTGCTACGTTCCGTGTGATGTTCAAAGAAGAGGGGCGGAAGAGCATCGAATTTGCCAAGAAGCGGCAAATCGTCTTGTTCCCTCTCCTCCTTACCCTTATCACCGCATTAACGACGGTTGGTCTGCAATTTCTCGTCGGCGATTCAAGCGCTCAAGTGGCCGATATTGAACAGAAAACATTCACTTGGGGTGAATTGAGGTTTGCCCTTCACCTCCCTTTGTTGATGTTCAGCCTCGGCATGGGCACCTTCGCATTCATCGGCCATGACGCCATCGTTCACCGGGCAGGGACCAAAAATTACCTGCTTGCAGCGCCAGCTCTCCAACCATTGCCAAACTCTGTTGCACACTTTGCGTACTTCATCAAAGATTTGTGCTTCTATGTGATGTTGATTCTATCCCCCGTCATTGCCGGGATGGCGCTTGGCATTTTGCTCGAAACATTCAATGGTGTCAACACTCCGTTAGAATGGTCAAGCCTGCCTTGGACATGGCTTGCTATGATCATCACCCTCGGCCAAGGCCTTGCGTTTGCTTTCCTGGGATCTGCGCTGTGGATGCGTGGTCGGCCATACACTATTTTTGGACCGCTGGCAATCGTTGCATTCGGCGTGGCAGTGGGTCTCGGGCAAGTGAACCTCGACGGTGTGCTTTGGGGCCTTTATGTTCAGTCAAATCAGTCTCCGCTCATTGCGGTTGCTGCGTTGGGAGGATGCGTGACCATTGGGTTGTTGGCAAGTGCGCTGATCATCGATGACTTTGATGTCTCAGTGGTTCAGAGAGAAGAAATGTTTGTGCCGATTTACAACCGATTGGGCTTCCTCGGGGATGGCGAAATTCGACTCATTGTCGCCAAAGAATTCGTGGATTTATTCCGTTCAGGTTCGATTAAGAAAATGACCGTTTCCTACGCAGTGCCACTGCTGGTGTTGCTTGGCATGGCTTGGTTGGTGGATTTCGCAGAGGCCCCAATTCCGATCAATCTCCTCTCATATGCTCCGTTCCTCGGTTTCTTTGGATTCAATTTCTACTCATGGTTGACAATCCTCGATTCACCCGAATTCATGAATGGACTCCCTCTGCGTGTGCCTCAACTCATTCGAGCAAAAGTCATCGTTTACTTCCTTGCAACCTCTTGGATTTCGTTAATTTTCATTGTGTTGATGGCGTGGCAATTGGACGAATGGACCTCATTGCCAACAAGCATCATCGTGATGTTTGCAAACTCGATTTACATCGTTGCCCTCACCGCTTTTTTGATGGGCTTGCGACCCAACAAAGCCATCTTCGATGCATCGGTCATGATCTGGTTTTGGATTGGTACCGTCTTGCCGTTACTTGGCTTATTCTTGCTCTCATTCACCCAAGGCGATGTATCGCTTTACGGCAACTGGTGGGAGCGCGCAAGCCAAGATGGACTCGCCGCAACCTCTGCCATGTATGACCAATCCATGGTGGAGCAGGGCTACAAGGGCATGCTTGCCATCTCTGTCTGTTTGCTGGGCGCATCCGCTCTGCTATGGAAACTGATGGACCGACGTTGGGGCAAAGCTGAGTTTTCGAATTGAGCCGAAGCGTTGCATCAAAGCAGGTATCTTGATGTGCGTTCAGCTTCGCCCATCAAACATGGGCAAGGTCGTCGCTGTATGCGGAATGCCAGGCTCTGGCAAAGGGGAATTTGCCGCCGTCTTGGAACTGCAAGGCGTTCCTGTCCTTTCCATGGGCGACATGGTAAGGGCTGAAGTGAAGCGTCAAAACCTTGCAGAAACACCCGGCATCTTCGGAGAAATCGCAGCCCAACTGCGAGCGGAGCATGGCGAGGATGTGCTTGCTGTTCGCTTGGCTGATGCAGTGGATGAATTGCTCGAATCCAACCCCATCGTCTTGATTGAAGGAATGCGAGGCACTGCAGAACGGATCGTCTTTTCGCAACGGTGGTCGGAAGCGTTCGCTTCGGTAGCTGTTGAAGCATCACCTGATGTCCGGTTCACTCGGATTCAAAACCGGGGTCGCTCGGAAGATGGGGACAGAGCCTCGTTTGAGATCAGAGACACCCGTGAAATCGGATGGGGGTTGGACCAAATCATCCTCGAAGCAGACCATCATATTGACAACAACCTCGACCTTGCCACTTTCCAAGATAATTGCCAAACTTGGTACGTCGAGTTCAGTGCCTAAACCTGTTAGAATTCGACCATCTTAATGCACACAATTGGCAACTTGTTTCCAGTTCGCAGGACGCCGGTTTTGGGTGCCTCATCCACCCAAGTGTTATAGTCGGCCACAACCTGTGATAAATTGCTTCGGCAAGGGGTGCGCGTATGGCGAGAAAAAACAACAAAGGCGGGGGCAAGCGTCAGCGGGCTCAACAACGCGCTCAATACGACGAACTGGACAAGTACCCAGTCCTGCCTCCACACGCCTTCGCAAGGATTGTTCGTGACAAGCAAACGCTCAACATCATCTACCAAATCATCGAGCCCCCGATGACCAAGAAAGAGCAAGAGCAGCGCGACGAAATCCTTGACATCTTCATTCGCTCCCTTACGGCAAACATCGAAGAAATCGATGCCAACCCCGAGGCCTACATCCG